>JAGQOI010000033.1 GCA_020427625.1 Phycisphaerales bacterium
GTACGACCCGACGGAGGCGCGGCTGTCGTGCCTCGAGACGCCGGACCTCGTCGCGCGATGGTCGCGGGCGATGGAGCGTCGGGATCCGCGGATCCTCGCGCTCGACGACGACACGATCATCCTGTGGTTCCGCGACGACGACATCGATCCGACCGTCATGGCGCTCGATGCACGCACCGGCGAGACCCGGTGGACCTCCGACCCCATCGGCCGGCACTTCGCCGACCCCGTCCGCGAACTCCAGCAGGACCGGGGGATGGCGGATCTCATGCCGAGCGGCGCGGCGTACATTCCCGCGGAGACCGTGCCGGTCATCGGGCACCACACGATCTACCTCGTCCGGCGCACCGGCGAGGCGCTCGCGATCGATCGTGCCGACGGGCACATCGTGAAGTGGACGCAGGCGACGACGCTCGATCGCGTGTACGACGTGCGCCTGCACGAATGCGCGCTCGTGCTCTCCGGCATGCAGCGAGGCACGTCGCCCAGCGGGCGCGTCGACCTCGTCCCCCGCATCCGCGTGCTCGACCCGGCGACCGGCGCGGACGTCCAGACCATCACGCCGCTCGGCGACGTCTCGCCGCGGTGGCTCGTCGTGAGTCCGCTCGGGCATCTCGCCTACGGGTCGGTCGCGGGCGTGCAGGCGCACGATCTCCTGTCGGGCGCGGTGATCTGGTCGAACCGCGGGTACGCGGTGCAGGATTCCCTGCGCGGGTGGCTCGTGCGCGACCATCTGGTCGTGGAGGACCAGGGCCAGCAGTTGCGCGTGCTGGCGATGCGCGACGGCATCGCCTCGAAGCCGCTGCCGCTGCCGGGACGACCCGACTGGTCGCCGATCGATCTCATCGGCGTCGGCGAGTACCGGGAGTCGATGGTCACGCTGTTCGAGAAGCGTCTGGTGATGTTCGACGATCGGTGGTCGCTGCTCGGCGCGGACATCATCGTCGACGATCGCAGTTACAAGCAGGTGCTGTTCGGCGACGATCGCTTCGTGCTGCTGAACCGGTCGAACACGAGCCAGCCGCGCGACGAGCGCGGACGGCGGCGGATGAAGTACGACTACCGGCTGTACGTCCTGTCGCCGGACGGTCGTCTGCTCGGCGATCCGAGCGCGATGAGCATCTACGACCGGCCGATCGTCGACGCGACGCTGCTGGACGGCTGGGTGCTTCTCGGAACCGCCGACCACACCCGGGCGGTCCCCGTGCCCGTCGCGCCATAGATCGCGACGCGCGTCGACCGGTGATCGGACGGGCGGCGCGAACGCGGGCCGCCGGAGGTCCGAGAGCCGGCGCCCGCCGCTTGCGCAGTCCGAAGAACCCCACCGTCGGCGCGGCCTTCGACCGGACGAGCGGTCATCCCCGGCCGCGGATGCGTCGATGGCGATCACGCATCCGGCGATCGCCGTCGCGGCGACGGGTCCGAGGGTGCATTCGCTCCGGGAGAGGAATCCATCATGCCGATCCGTCCGAACCGTGCCGCGTGCAGTCTCGTCGTCGGGCTCCTTCTCACGACCGGCGCGGCGGCCGACTCGGTCGACGCGCAGTTCGTCGGCGTGGGGCTCGGGCGGAACGTCTCGATCACGTACGACGGCTCGTCGTTCGGCGTGTTCGCCGGGCAGCTCATCCATCACATCGACACGGGCGGCGGTCCGGTCGACGGGCTGACGACGGGCGACTACACGACCTTCTGCACCGAGTTGAGCCAGATGGTCGCGACCTCGGTGTCGCCGTTCGAGGTCGTCGGGCTGGAGGAGGCGCCGAACAGCGCGCCGATGAGCGCGGTCCGAGCCGCGGCGGTGCGCGACCTGTTCGCCTACGCCGGCTCGATGCCGTACGCGACCGAGTCGACGGGTGCGAACCGGGACTTCGCGGCGGCGTTCCAGCTCGCGATCTGGGAGGTCGTGACGGAGTACAACGGCGCGGCGGCGGACCTCGACCTCGGGTCGGGCACGTTCGCGGCATCGGGCCTGTACGCCTCGACGTATCACGGCGGCGGCATCGGAGCCGCGGTCACCGACCTGTTCGGCGCGATCGGCATCGGCAACGAGGTGCCGGGCCTGCGGGCGATCTCGAACTTCGCGGCCCAGGACCAGCTCGTCATGATCCCTCTCCCGGCGCCGATCCTGCTCGGCATCCTGGGCCTGGCGGGTCTCGCCTGGCATCAGCGGATGCAGGCGCGCCGATACGAGCCGGCGTCGGAGTGAGGCGCCGTCCCGGCCGGGCGAGACGGCGCGAGGGCGACGAGTGTTCGAGGGCAGATGGCCGCAACCGTTCGAGTCCGGGTACGGATAGGGAGTCGCGTCGGTCGGCGGGCGTCGTCGGGGCGGAATTTCTGGTCTCGGCGGAGGGCGCTGACCGACAGCGGATTGTCGCCACGCGGCGCTTGACATCGCTCCCGAATTCCCTCATAAACCGCGCGGGAGCGATCGTGCTCACCCTTGCCCGGATGCCGAGCCATGCTGGACACGACTCTGAACATCGATTCGCTGCTGGTCATTGACGTACCGTCGTTCCGAGCCCCGGCGCCCGCCCGGTTCGGGCGTCCCTCGGACGTGCCGGACATCGTCGGCTGGAACGACGACGACGACGACGCGGACGTCGAGTTGTACGACGACGACGATGACGATCTCGACGACTTCGACGGCTTCTACGACGACGAAGACGACGAGAACGCGCCCGACGACGAAGAGGAATGATCCCCCGTGCCCGGTGCCGGGGGTTCACCACGGAGGGCACGGAGGACACCGAGGGGGCGGCCGGGTTCGGATGGCGCGGCGGGAGCGCGCGGGTCGTTCGGGACCGGCGGGCGCGGCGGGTCGGTCGGGTGACGATGCCCGAAGAGGTCCGGGGCGCGCCGAACGGGATTGGCACGACCGAATCGAGAGCCACCACCAATCGCCCGAATCAAGGTCGATGCAGGACCATCCCTGCGTACGGCGACTCACCGGTATACTGGACCCGGAACGCTGGGCGTGCGTGCGCCGCCATCTCGAGCCTGTCGATGACACACATGGAAACCGAGTACCGGAAGTGGGTGCATCGCGCCATCGCAGCGGCACTGCTCGCTCAAGGTGCGTTGGCAGGCGTGATCACGCAGATCGAACACAGTGCCCTCAACATCGGACCGGTGATCTGGGCAATCCACGGCGGCGTGGCCCTGGTCGGCGCGGCGGTCATCATCGGGTATGAGAAATGGCTCTGGCGCGTCCTCGGCCGGCGGATCGACTACTCCGGGACATGGGAGTTCGAGAATCAATACGCGTCGCGAGGCAGCAGGGGCATCACCTCGCCGACGGAACGCGGGTCCCTGAACATCGAACAAACGCCGTTCGGCATTCGATTTCGCGAAGCCACCGGAAGCTCATGTGACGACGACAGGGAAGAGCACTGGCGCTCGACATCGACGTATCTCGACGGTGCCTCCGGCGACATCTTTGCCAGCTTCGAGTGCGAGCGGACGATTCACTACCCGGTGCAGAAGGAGCGCGGCCGCAAGTACGTCGGCGTCGAGCGCATCATCGTCACCGAGCGCTGCTCGGCCGGTCGCCCACGCTCGATGCGCGGAACGTTCTACGGCGTCTGCGAGGCCGACAAGAAGGTGGAATGGGGCCAGACGATCTACCGGCGGGTCGAAGGCGACCAGCCGTAGGCCGCGCCCCCGCGCGACGATCGCACCGCCGGTGCCATCGAAACCCGATCCCCCTGCGCGGTGATCCCGTCGTCCCGCCTTCGTGCTCGTTGCTTGGTCGACGGCTTCGGATGCGTCACACGGGACCGAACGATCCCCGCGCTCCCGCCGCGCGATCCGAACCCAATCCCCCCTCCGTGTCCACCGTGCCTCCGTGGTGAACCCCGGATCAGGCGTCCGGCGCGGCGGAGGTCCGGGCGAGGGATCGTTTGTCGTCGTGTCGGCTGAGTTCGAGGGCGCGGCCGTGGATGCCGTCGGCGGCCGCGTCAAGGGCATCGCAGAGGGTGGTCACGGCGGGCACGCCGGCGTAGCGTTCGCGGAGTTCGACGACCTTGTCGGCCATGGCGGCGCCGTTGTCGCGGTAGAGGCGTTTGAAGGCGTCCTTGACGGCCTCGATGTGTTCGGGCTCGTAGCCGAGGCGCGTCATGCCGATGGAGTTGATGGCCCGGACCTCGGCGGGACTGCCT
The DNA here is from genome assembly GCA_020427625.1 of Phycisphaerales bacterium. Classification (GTDB taxonomy): domain Bacteria; phylum Planctomycetota; class Phycisphaerae; order Phycisphaerales; family SM1A02; genus JAGQOI01. The sequence continues at coordinate 4,158 of JAGQOI010000033.1, forward strand.
TCGACGATCATGAAGGGCGGGACGTCCTTGGTGATGCGGGCGAGTCCGCCGACGAACGAGGCGCGTCCGACGGTCGCGAAGTGGTGGACGCCGGCGCCGCCGCCGATGTTCGCGTAGCTCTCGACGTGCACGTGTCCGGCGAGCATGACCTGGTTGGCGATCGTCACGTGATCCTCGACGATGCAGTCGTGGGCGACGTGGGCGGCGACCATGACGAGGTTGTGGTCGCCGATGCGGGTCACGCCGCCGCCGTTGCCGGTGCCGCGGTGGATCGTGACGTGTTCGCGGATGATGTTGTGGGCACCGATGACGCAGGTGGAGGATTCGCCGGAGAACTTGCGGTCCTGGGGGTCGGCGCCGATGACGGAGTA
>JAGQOI010000345.1 GCA_020427625.1 Phycisphaerales bacterium
CGTGTCCCCGACGCCCCGCAGGCCCTGGCGGAACACCATCGTGATCGCGAAGAACACCTGCATCGCGCCGCAGATGGCGAGCAGTCGCGGCGTGTACTCGAGGTGGACGGGTTCGTCGCTGACGATGGACGTGAGCGTTTCGCCGAACAGCATGAAGACGATGCCGAGCGATCCCATGACGCCGACGCCCAGGATCGTGCAGCGGATCACCGCCCGCATCGCCATGCTCGCGCTGCCGGCGCCGAGGTACTGGCCCGCGAGCGCGCCGGCCGCGGTACCGATCGCGAACCCGGGCATGAACGAGAACGCCTCCCACTGGATCGCGATGATGTGCGCGCCCTGGAGTCCCTCGCCGGCGGCGCCGTCCCCGGCCCGGGCGCCGATGATGCCGATGAACTGGAGCACGAACAGGTTCACCGCCCACATCGAGATGCCCTCGCAGAAGCTCGGGATGCCGATGCGGACGATCCGCCACATCATGGTCCGTTCCGGGCGCAGCGCGGCTCGGCGCAGGTCGAGGTCCTTGACGCCGCGCACGAGGATCGCCAGCGTCGCCAGCCCGCCCGCGACGTAGCTGATGCTCGATCCGGCGGCGATGCCCGCGACGTGCAGGTCGAACGCAAACGGGTTCATGAGCACCCAGTCCCCGACCGTGATGTCGGCGCCGGAGAGGATCCACGAGGCGACGACGTTCACGACGTTGACGAGGACGGCGATCAGCGACGGCCAGACGGTCTCCCCCGCGCCGTGCAGACACATCCCCCCCACCATCATCACGCCGCACAGCGGCATGGAATAGGCGAGCATGCGGACGTACTCGATGAGATAGGTCGCCGCGGCCTCGGTCATGTTGCAGGTCGCCGCGAGCGGCGGGGCGAGCAGCCAGAGCACGGCGCCGACCGCGAATCCCCAGATGAATGCGAGCGTGATCGCCTGCCCGAGCGCGGCTCGACCCTCGCCGAGTCGTCCGGCGCCCATCGCGCGGGCGATGAGCGCCTGGCCGCCGATGCCGACGCCGGTCATCGCGATGCCGATGAACCAGCCGATGTACGACCCGACGCCGAGCCCGTCCATCGCGGCGACGACGATGTCGTCCGGCAGGTCGCCGGCGATGATCTTGTCGAACATGCCGACGCAGGCCGCCATCGTCTGCTGAACGAGCACCGGCAGCGCCAGGATCCAGATCGCCGACCACATCGTCCGCCCGGCGAGTCGTCCGGCGCGGATCACGCCCTCGCTGTCGGGCAGGGCCTCGGCCCCCGTGATCGCCTGGCCCGCCAGCGGCGGATCGTCGGGACCGACCGCGGTGTCCATCGCGGGAACGGATGGTCCGATCTCAGGTGCTTCATCCGGGGGTTGGGGCACGGGTCGCGGATTGTACCGGGCGCGCGTCCGACCGGTGCGATGATTCCCCGCGCGACGGATCAGACGTCCACGAGCACCTGGATGACCTCCGGCCGGTCCGGTTGGCGCAGGGCCGCCGGCGCATCCTCGAGGCGGATCCGGCGACTCACCAGGCTCACGACGTCGACCTCGCGCCGGTCGAGCAGGCGCAGCGCCTCGACCAGCGAGCCGGCGCCGAAGCCGATCAGCGTCAACTCGTGATCGACGAGCGGCGCGAGACCCGGCGTGTCGCGGTGCGGCGCCTGGTGCAGAAGAATGGTCCCGCGCGGGCGCGCCAGACCGAACGCGATCTCCAGTGCCGCGCCGCGCCCGGAACAGTCGACGACGACGTCCTGGTCCGCGCGTCGGCCGATGTCGTCGACGTGCCGGTGCTTGATGCCCCACTTCTCGCAAAGCGCGAGTCGGTCCGGATGCCACCCGATGAGACGGACGGATGCGTTGAGGCGGGCGAGCACCTGGACGACGATGAGGCCGACGACGCCGTCGCCGAGCACGGTGATGTAGGGCTTGCCCTCGATGGTGATCCGGCGCGAGGCCTCCACGGCGGCGCCGACGTGCATCGCGAACACCGCGTGATCGTCGTCGACCCGCGCCGGGATCGCGACGAGGCCGTGCACCGGCACCACGACCGACTCGGCGAGACAGCCGTCGCAGTCGCGCAGACCCAGCGTCCGTCGCTCGCGACAGTGCCGCGACAGCCCGCTGCGACAGAGGTCGCAGGCGCCGCAGGCAAGATCCGGCAGGGCGGTGACGCGGCTGCCGCGATCGAACCCGCGTCCGGTCGGCGCCGACTCGACGGTGCCGACGAATGCCTGACCGAGCACGGAGCGCGCATCGAGGTCGCCGCGGGCGACGGCGCGGTCGATCTCGTTGATCGCGACCTTGCGGACGGCGATGAGCGCGTCACGGGCGGGATCGGGGACGGGACGCGGCGTACCGGCGTCGCAGACGACGGCGGCGCCGTCGCGGCGCACGGCCCGCATGCGGCCCGGCGCGGGCGTGCCGCGCGCCTGGCTACCCGTTGGGTCGGGCATCCGCGTCGGTTCCGGTGGAGTCGTCGTAGGTGCCCCGCGTTCCGGCGGGCGTCAGGCCGATGGGCGTCGCCGGGTATTCGAACGTCGGCACGGACCAGAACGCGAGTCGTTCGAAGAAGCCGAGCTTGCGCCGGTAGGTCGGGTAGAGGTACTGGCCGGGACCGTCGAACGCGGTGCCGCGGCGCTCGGCGCCTTCGTACCAGCGCAGCCAGTCGACGCGATCGTCGCCGAACGACTGGCCGGTCATGAGTCGCAGGGCGTCGCGCGCGGCATAGTTGACGGTGAGTTCCGGGTCGTCGAGTGCGCGGACGAGCGCCTGGAACACGCGGTCCTCGCGGTACTGGCCGAGTCCGACGGCGATGGATTCGCGGACGTCGGGAGCCTCGAGAGGGATGCCGAGGGTCGCGAGCATGTTCGGGATGACGGCGGGGTTGTGGATGCGTTGGAGCGAGATGGCCGCGGCCCAGCGGACGTAGACGTTGTCGTCGCCGAGTCGTTCGGCGAGGGCGGGCGCATCGTCGACGGTGCCGTGTCGTCCGAGGGCTCGGATGGCGAAGGTGCGGACGACGGGATCGCGTTCTTCGGAGACGAAGTCGCGGTA
>JAGQOI010000346.1 GCA_020427625.1 Phycisphaerales bacterium
CACGCCGACGAACGTCCGGTCGGGGAAGTGCAGGTCGACGGTGAGTCCGGTCGTGCCGAGCATGGGACCCATCGCCGGCGACCATTCGCCTCGATCGCTGCCGTCGTCGGTGGAGTAGGTCCACACGGCGGTCGACGGATCGTCGGGATCCCCGGGTTCGCGGCACGAGAGGGTGTAGCGGAACTCGGCCTCGGCGGGCAGGTCCGGGCGGTCGACGGCGAACGTGCCGCCGATCCGCAGACGGTAGTCGGGCTCGGCGCGCCGGCCGGACCACGTGATCGTGCCTTCGCCGGTCCACGAGTCCATGAGCGGCGCGGAGGAGACGACGCGGGTGTCGGCGTCGCGCATCTCGGTGAGCACGAGGGTGCCGGTGGCGCCGTAGAGAAACGCGAAGCCGAAGAGGAACATGGCCGCGGCCATGGCGCCGAGGAAGAAGTACTTCACCGCCGCTTCCTGCGCCTTCCGCGAGCCGCGACTGATGGCGACCATGATGTAGGTCGGCAGCGACGTGAGTTCGAGGGCGAGGAAGAGCCAGATGAGGTCGTTCGCGTTGCAGCACAGCATCACGCCGATGAGGCTGAGCAGGAAGAACGCGAAGTACTCGCCGCGGTTGAGACGGATGGGGTCCCAGCGCTGCTGACCGGTCTCCAGGGCATGCTCGAGCCGGCGGTCGATGAGACCGACGCTGAGCATGACGAGCCCGATGCCGACGGCACACACCGTCATCTTCACGTACTTGCCGATCATCGGCAGCAGCAGCGCCCCGTCGAGCGCGTCGACGCGACCCTCGGAGTAGACGAACGGCGTGAAGACGAAGGCCGTGATGAGGGCCATGCACGTGATCAGCGGAACCGTGTCCCGTGCCGCCCGATTGCGAGAGAGCCCGACGATCGACACGACCACCGCGCCGACGAAGAGGACGAACTCCGGAATGAGGAACCAGAGCTTGTCGAACATGGAGACGACCTCACCCATCGGTTCGCGCTCCCTCCAGGGTGAACTCGAGTCCGGCCGGCGCGGGCGGGACGTCGGCGGCCATGATCTCCGGCCGGTAGGCGTCGACGATCTCGGGATAGCCCGCCAGCACCCGCTCCGCCGCCGTCTCGATCACGTCCGTCAGGACGCCGGGCTGGAAGCCGAAGTACAGGCACAGCGCGGCGAGCGGAACGAGCACGCCGATCTCCCGCAACGTCAGATCCGCCGGCAGCGACGGACCGTGATGCAGATGCTCGTCCTCCAGCGCCGGCTCCTTGAGCGGCCCGAAGACCACGCGGCCGACCATGATGAGCAGGTACATCGCGGCGAAGATCATCCCCAGCCCGGCCGCCGCGGCATACCACGGACCGAGCAGGCCGGGATACGTCGGCGCGTCCGGCGTCGCGATGAAGGCCGCGATGAGACAGAGGAACTCCGACACGAACCCGTTCAGTCCCGGCAGGCCGACCGACGCGAGCACGAAGAACACCATGAAGAACGACCACACCGGCATCCGCTTCGCGAGCCCGCCCATCCGCCGCATGTCGCGCGTGTGGTAGCGCTCGTAGATCATGCCGATCAGGAAGAACAGCGCACCCGTCGAAAGCCCGTGATTCAGCATGTACAGGACCGAACCCTGCACGCCCATCGGATTCAACGCGAACAGGCCGAGCACGCAGAACCCCAGGTGACTCACCGACGAATACGCGACGAGCTTCTTGACGTCCGTCTGCACCCAGCAGATCAGCGCGGCATACAGGATGCCGATCACCGACAACACCGCGATGAACCGCACCGGCACGAACTCGACGTCGAAGAGCCAGAGCACCTTCCACGTCACCGGGTCGATGAGCCCGAGCGGCACCATCGGCAGCACGAAGCGGAACAGACCGTACGTGCCCAGCTTCAGGAGCACGCCCGCGAGGATGACCGAGCCCGCCGTCGGCGCCTCGGTGTGCGCGAGCGGGAGCCAGGTATGGACGGGGAACAACGGGACCTTCACCGCGAAGCCCGCGAGCAGGGCCGCGAGCACCCAGCCCTGTTCGGACGCCGACAGGCTCTGCGACGCGAACGTCGTGAGTCCGGCGATGTCGAACGACCACGCGCCGGTCGCGACGGCGCTCTGCCAGACGACGTAGAGGATGCCGGCGAGCGCGAGCAGCGAGCCGGTGAACGTGTAGATGAAGAACTTCACGCACGCCTTGTCGCGGTTGCTCCCGCCCCAGATCGCGATCATGAAGAACATCGGCACGAGCGTGAACTCGAACGCGATGTAGAACAACACGATGTCGCGGGCAATGAATACGCCCAGCATCGCCGCCTCGAGGGCGAGGATCCAGCCGTAGTACTCCTTGAGCCGCTCGTGGATCGCCGTGAACGATCCGATCACGCACAGCGGCATGAGGACCGTCGTCAGGAGCACGAGCAGCATCGACACCGAGTCGGCGCCGAGACTGAACGTGATGCCGAGCGTCCGCAACCAGGTGAACTGCGCCTGGAAGCCGAAGCCGCCGTCACCCCAGTGACCGAACGCCGCCGCGAGCACGACGCTGTAGCCCAGCGTCGCGACCGTGCCGAGCAGCGCGAACCACTTCGCCTGCCGCGCGGGCGCCACCGCGACCGCGGCCGCGCCGGCGAGGGGAATCAGGATGAGCAGTGCCGCCCACATCAGCGATCAGCCTCCCCCCACCGAGTTGAGCATGCGGATGATCTCCGGAATGAAGATCACGAGGATCGCGATCAGGCCGATCCCGCCCGCCATCATCACCGCGTACGACTGGAGCACGCCGTTCTGCAGCGGCTGGAAACTCCGGGCGATCCACCGCGGCAATCGGCCCGCCGTGTCCACGACCATGAGGTCGATCACGTA
>JAGQOI010000347.1 GCA_020427625.1 Phycisphaerales bacterium
GGTCGCATGTCGACGCCCTGCCCGCCGCGCGAGCCCCGCGTCCGAACCACGCCGGTCGCGGGCTGCGGCGCAGGTCGTGCGCGGCCGTCAGACGGCGCGACGAGCCACGATCCGGCCGCCCGACACGACGAGGCGCGGACCCGGCGTCGCGAACTCGTAGGCGAGTTCCCGTTCGTCGGTGCTGTCGAGCAGTTGAACGTCCGCGCGGGCGCCCGGAGCGATCTGTCCGCGATCGGCGCCGAGCCCGAGCACGCACGCGCCGTTCACCGTCGACGCGACGATCGCCTCCGCCGGCGTCAACCCGAGCTCCCGACACGCCAGCGCGATCGCGAACGGCATCGACGGCGTCGGCGCCGAGCCGGGGTTGTAGTTCGTCGCGATCGCCAGCGCGGCACCGGCGTCGACGATCGCCCGTCCCGGCGCGTACCGGCCGTCGAGATGGAACCCCGAACAGGGCAGGGCGACGGCGATCGTGTCGCTCGCGGCCAGCCGGGGGAGATCCGCGGGATCGACCGCTTCGAGGTGGTCGACGCTCGACGCGCCGAGTTCGATGGCCGCCCGCGTCATGCCGAGACTGTGGAACTGATCCGTGTGGACCCGCAGCGGGCAGCCGCGCGCGGCGGCGGCGCGGAACAGGCGGCAGGTATCCTCGACGGACCACGCACCGGTCTCGCAGTAGGCGTCGCAGGTGATGCCGGGGAAGGCGTCGACGACGGCGGGGAGGGTCTCCTCGATCGTTTCGTCGATGAAGTTCGGTCGGTCGCGGTCGATGGCATGCGCGCCGAGGAAGGTCGGCACGACGGTCATGGGGGACCGTTCGGCGGCGGCCCGGACGGCGAGCAGCATGCGGAGTTCGGCGTCGGTGCGGAGGCCGTAGCCGGACTTCACCTCGGCCGTGGTCGTCCCGAGGGCGAGCATGCGTTCGAGTCGCAGGGCGAGCCCGGAGGCGAGGTCGTCGACGTCGGCGGCGCGCACGGCGCGGACGGTGGACATGATCCCGCCGCCGGCGGCGAGGATGTCGAGGTAGGCGGCGCCGGCGAGCTTCATGTCGAACTCGTCGAATCGTTGTCCGGCCCAGCAGGCGTGGGTATGGCAGTCGACGAACCCGGGCATGAGGACGCGTCCGGCGGCATCGACGATCGTCGCGCCGGCGGGTCGGGGGAGGTTCGGGCCGACGGCTTCGATGCGATCGTCGTGCAGGAGGACGTCGGCGCGGGGGAGGATGCCGAGGGCGCGCATGGCGTCGCCGCGTCGGGGTCGAGGCGGTCCGACGAGGGTGAGGACGCGTGCATCGGCGATGAGCAGGCGGGTCATGTCGGTTCGGCAAGGCGGGCGATGGGGATTCTGGGCACGACGGGGCCAAGTGTAGGGCCGGGATGGTCGATGTCCACCATGGCGAGCGGTCCGCTCACCGTCCGGCGCGCGTCCGGCGCGGAATACCGGACGTGGATCGCCGCCCGGCCGCCCGGCCACTGCAGGAGCGCGTACCCATGGCCGAATCCACTTCCGCCCGCACGGTGCCGGAGTCGAAGCACACGACGTTCGTGAGGATCACGGAGGACGCCGGTCTGATCACGGCTCACGTGGTGGGTCCGAGCGTGGGTCAGCGCGAGGCGCCGCTCGTGCAGGATGCGCTGGCGGACGCGATCTCGCGGTCGGGCCGGATCCGGTTCCTCGTGATCGATCTCTCCGACGTCGGCTTCCTGAACAGCATGGGTCTGGGGATGTGCATCGACGCCCGCAACCGCGTCGCCGCGGTGGGGGGGACGACGATCATCTCCGGCGTCGGCGAGGAGTTGCACGGTCTGTTCAAGATGACGAAGACCGACCGGCTCTTCAAGATCGTGACGGATCGCGCGAAGCTGGCGAAGCTCATCGGTCGGTAGCGACCGGCGGGATCAGGGTCCCAGGGACGTGCCGCAGAACTTGCAGTGCTTCGCGTCCGGGTCGTGTCGTGCGGCGCCGCATCCGGGACAGGCCCGCGTGAGCTGCGCGTCGGCGGTGACCTTGCGGGCCTTGCCGAGTTCGACGGTCATGATGCCGGTGGGCACGGCGATGATGCCGTACCCGATGATCATCGCGATGGATGCGAGGAACTTGCCGCCGACGGTCTGGGGCGCGATGTCGCCGTAGCCGACGGTCGTCATCGTCACGATGGCCCAGTAGACGCTCTGCGGGATGCTCGTGAAGCCGCTCTCCTCGCCCTCGATGAGGTACATCGCGGCACCGAGGATGACGACGAGCGTGAGCACGGCGCCGAGGAACACGGTGATCTTCCGCAGGCTCGTCCGCATGGCGCGTTCGAGTTGTTCCGCCTCGCCGATGAACCGGACGAGCTTGAAGACGCGGGCGATGCGGAGCAGCCGGATCGCCCGGATCACCGCGAGCGACTGCGAACCGACGAAGAACACGCTGAGGTACGTCGGAACGATCGCGAGCAGGTCGACGATGCCGAAGAAACTCCGCGCGTAGCGCAGCGGGCGCCCGACGCAGGCGAGGCGCAGGACGTACTCGATCGTGAACGCGATCGTGATGATCCACTCGATGAGCCGCAGCATCGTGCCGTGCTGCTCGCGGATGTCGGCGACGCTCTCGAGACTCACGGCGATCACGCTCAGGATGATCGCGACGAGCATGGTGACGTCGAACGCCTTCCCCGCCGGCGTCTCGGCTTCGAAGATGATCTCGTGCATGCGGAAGCGGAGGCTCCCGGGCGCCGGCGTGAGGTCGCGCATCCCGTCTCCTTCGCGGAACGCCTCAGCGCACCGCCGTGACCTGGCCCATGAGGAACGACAGCGTGAGCGTCGCGCCGGACGTCGGCGGCGAGGCGAACAGGGCGCCCATCACGCGCACCCGGTGCGGCTGCCCGTCGATCCGAACGTCGAGATCGTGGTACGCGTCGCCGTGAATCGACACCGGTGCCGCGCTCAGCACCGTCGCTTCATGATCGCCGAACATCGGGAGTCCATCGCTCACGTTCGCACCTCAGGTCACCGGCGACGCAGTGTACCCGAGCGCGCGAAGCAGATCACCCGCCTCCGCCTCGAAGGCCCGCTCCGCCGCGTCGTCGAACGTCGTCCGCCAGTCGCCGACGACGCCCTTGCGGAAGTGCGACGCCCGATCCTCCTCGCCCCGGGAACGCCCGCGGCTCAGACGCTCGAACGATGCCGCGGCGACGCACGCGCGGCAGGTCGCGTCGTCCTGAGTCATGCCGAGCATCGCCAGCATGGTGCGGACGGACGCGATCGGCGCCGTGTGCAGGTCCTCGTACCGCACCTCGACGTATCCGGCGCACGCGCCGGCCGCGCTGCGGGCGGCGAGGATGTACGCCCGCCAGTAGTCCCGGGCGTAGACCGTCGCATAGTCGGCGAAGGACGCGAACCGATCCGCCTGCCCGCGGCGTTCGAGGTGGGCCCAGCCCGACACCGCGCCGTCGCGGCCGTCGCGGATGACGTGAATGAACGACGCATCGGGATACAGGTGACGGAGCACCGGGATCGTGTTCGCGTGCTCCGGCGTCCGGTCCCCGACCGCCCGCACGTTCGCGCCGGCCGGGTCGGCGTCGAGGTACCGGGCGAGCACCTGGTCGCACAGCATCCTCACGACGCCCTGGAGATCACGGTCGGTGAGCAGCAGGTCGTCGGCGGTGCGCGACCCGTCGCGCTGCGCGCCGTTGTACGCCGACGCGGCCTGCTGGAACGTGCGCACGAGCGTGTCGCACAGATGGCCCTCGCCGCGACAGGCGATCTGCGGATGAGCGTCGAGCAGGCGTTCGACCCAGGTCGTGCCGGACTTCTGACAGCCGACGACGAAGAAGATGCGCCGATCGTCGGCCGCCCGTCCGCGCTCGAGCCACTCGCGGTACCAGTCGGGTCGGGGCATGCTGTCGTTATCGGTCCGAGTCCTCGTCCGGCTCGACCGGAATGGTCGTGGAGGCCCGGGCGGGCCGGTCCGGGCGGACGGCCGGTCACCAGTTCCGCATCGGGATCGGCACGCCCTGGTCGTCGGCGCAGCGCTGGGCGATCTCGTATCCGGCGTCGGCGTGACGGAAGATGCCCATCATCGGGTCGTTCGTTAGCACCCGTTCGATCCGGGCCGCCGCGGCATCGGTGCCGTCGCAGACCACGACCTGTCCGGCGTGCTGCGAGAAGCCGATGCCGACGCCGCCGCCGTGATGGAAGCTCACCCACGACGCGCCGCTGGCGATGTTCACCGCGAAGTTGAGCAGCGGCCAGTCGCTCACCGCGTCCGTGCCGTCGAGCATGCCCTCGGTCTCGCGGTTCGGCGACGCGACCGAGCCGCAGTCGAGGTGGTCGCGTCCGATGACGATCGGTGCGCCGACGGCGCCGTCGCGGACGAGGTCGTTGAACACGCGTCCGGCCTTGTCGCGCTCGCCGAGGCCGAGCCAGCAGATGCGGCACGGCAGGCCCTGGAACGCGACGCGCTCCTGGGCCATGCGGATCCAGCGGTGCAGCGACTCGTCGTGCGGGAACAGTTTCAGGATCGCCTCGTCCGTCGTGCGGATGTCGGCCGGGTCGCCGGACAGCGCGCACCACCGGAACGGGCCGCGCCCGACGCAGAACTGCGGACGGATGTACGCCGGGACGAATCCGGGGAACGCGAATGCGTCGCCGAAGCCGTTGTCGAAGGCGCGCTGGCGGATGTTGTTGCCGTAGTCGAACGTCTTCGCGCCGCGGCCCTGGAGTTCGACCATGAGTTCGACGTGGCGCGTCATCGAGTCGATCGACCGGCGCACGTAGTCCTTCGGATCGCGCTCGCGCAGGTCGTCCGCCTGCTCGCGGGTCAGACCCTGCGGGTAGTACCCGGCCAGCGGATCGTGCGCCGACGTCTGGTCGGTGAGCGTGTCCGGCACGATGTTCCGGTCGACGAGCGCCTCAAGGAGATCCACCGCGTTGCCGAGCCACCCGATCGACACCGCCTCGCCCGCCGCCTTCGCCGCGACCGCCCGCGCGATCGCGCCGTCCAGGTCGCGGTGGATCTCGTCGAGGTAGCGGTCGTGCACGCGCTTCTCCAGGCGCTCGATGCAGACGTCGGCGATGAGGCACGTGCCCTCGTTCATCGTCACCGACAGCGGCTGCGCGCCGCCCATCCCGCCGCACCCGGCGGTCACCGACAGCGTGCCCTTGAGCGTGCCCCCGAAGTGCTGACGGGCGCACTCGGCGAAGGTCTCGTACGTGCCCTGCAGGATGCCCTGCGTGCCGATGTAGATCCACGACCCGGCCGTCATCTGGCCGTACATGATGAGGCCCTTCGCGGCGAGATCGTCGAAGTGCTCCTGCGTCGCCCAGTGCGGAACGAGGTTCGAGTTCGCGATCATCACGCGCGGCGAATCGACGGTGGTCCGCACGATGCCGACCGGTTTGCCCGACTGCACGAGCAGGGTCTGGTCCGGCTCGAGGGCGCGCAGCGCCGCGATGATCGCGTCGTACGCCGCCCACGATCGCGCCGCCTGCCCGCGTCCGCCGTAGACGACGAGATCTTCGGGGCGCTCGGCGACCTCGGGATCGAGGTTGTTCATGA
>JAGQOI010000348.1 GCA_020427625.1 Phycisphaerales bacterium
CGCCGGGGGCAGGTCCGTCGAATCGCCGTCGCAGCCGGCGATGATCTGCACCGACGGCCGGCAGGGATGGCGCGGATCGGCCGACACGACCACGGCCAGGTCGCCCGACGTGAGGCGGACCACCGAGCCGACCGGAAACGCCGGCATCACGTAGAGCAGGGCGGCGAGGACCACCGGATCGAACCGCGGATCGCCGCCGTCAGTGAGCATCTCCCGCAGCACACGCACGCGCGGAACCATCACGCCCCCCGGCCGATGGCGCCGATGGTCGAACTGGTCCGCGACCGCACAGACCCTCGAATAGACGTGGATGTCGTCGCCGGCGAGCGGGCCGCCGTGATCCCCGACGACGGGAAAGCCCGATCCGTCGAAACACTGATGGTGATGCAGGACGACGGACACCGCGGAGGCGCTCACGCTGCCGGCGAGCATCTCGTAGCCGCGATGCACGTGCATCCGCCACTCGGGATCGCTCGCGTCCGCGACCTCGTCGACCCGCGCCCGCACCGCCGGATCGAGCAGCAGCATGCCGACGTCGTGCATCGCGGCACCGAGCCCGAGACTCGTCACGTTGCGCGCATACTTCGACTCGAGTCGCTTGCGCTGTGTCACGAAGTACGGCTCGAGGTGCAGGCCGAGCAGGACGGCGGTGACGCAGACCTGCGCGGCATGGCGTCCGTCCTCCTCGCGCCGTCCCGCGACTTCGCCGAGGAACCACGCGCCGCACGGATGATCGCGGATCGAGTTCACGAGCCCGCCGATGGCGGTCCGATAATCGTCGTAGTCCGCGTGCGCGTAGCTGTCGGCGTGCGCGTGCGCGAACAGGTCCGCGAGCATGGCGGTGAGCATGGACTGCTGGCGCACGATCTTCGGACAGCAGAAGTCCTGGATGAGTTCGGTACCGGGATACTCGATCCAGACCTCGGGGATGTCGAGTTTGCGGAGGCGCGACACGGTCGTGTCATCCAGCTCGAAGCCCTGTCGCAGCAGCACGAGTCCGGTTCCGGGATTGCGAATCGGCAGCGCGAGCCGCATTCCGGGCTGGACCTGTTGGGCATGAACGCGCAGCATGACGGGACTCCCGAGGGGTCGGTCTCCGTCGATGTATCGGCGAGACCGGTCGCCGTCTTTGCGGGCTCCGCGGGCAAGCCCGCGAATGCGGCGTCCGTTCGGTCGCTCGATCCATATCGGGACGTTGGGGGATCCCGGCGCGCACGAATCCGGACGCAAATCCTCGCATACTGGAGCGACGCGGCGAGGGCTGACGATATCCTACCGTGGTGGATCGAGGCGCCCGTCCCCCGCCACCCCCGCGCGGCGCCGCTCTGGTGTGGACTTCATGAGCGATCACGACACAACTCCCGAGCCGCCGGAGGTCGTCACGACCCCTTCCCGGCGCCTGTTCCTTGTCGCCGGCCTCGGCCTGCTCGCCGGCTGCGCGACGCAGCGGACCGCGGGTCCGCTGCCCGATCCGGTGTGGCCGACCAGCGCGCCGCCGACGCGCACCGCATCGACCGGACCGGCCTCCCCGATCCCGACGCCGAGCGCGCCGCCGGTCGTCGCGCCGGGTCCGGCGCCGATGTCGGGCGTCATCGCGCGGGCGCAGTGGACGACCGCCGCGCCGGTCCCGCAACTCATGAACCGCATGGTTCCCGTGCGCTACATCACCGTGCATCACGACGGGATGTCGGCGTTCACGAGCACCTCGGCGCTCGCGACGGCCCAGCGTCTCGAGTCGATCCGACTCTCGCACCGCGGCCGCGACTGGGGCGACATCGGATACCACTTCGCGGTCGATCCCGCCGGTCGCGTCTGGGAAGGCCGCGCGCTCGGCTGGCAGGGCGCGCACGTCAAGGACCACAACGAAGGCAACATCGGGATCGTGATGCTCGGAAACTTCGAGGAGCAGCGCCCGACCGCGGCCCAGATCTCGGGGCTCAACCAGCACCTCGCGCGACTCATGCCGCTCTACGGCGTCCCGACCCAGCGCGTCCGCACGCATCGCGAGTGGGAATCCGCCCACACCCTGTGTCCGGGACGACACCTGCAGTCGTACATGGTCACGGCTCGCTCGAACCGCTCGATCGCCTGATCGAACGCCCGAAACGAACGCGCGAACGAATGAGCGAAACGCGACGTCGCCTGGCATCGCGCCGTCGCGCCACGTCGTGCGTGCGCGGCTCGCCTACGTTCCGCGCCCGTGCAGCAGCGCGAGCAGTCCGAGCACGACGAGTCCGATGAGCGTCCCCCACGGGAGGTACCAGAGGGTCGCGACGCACCAGGCCATGAGCATCGGCGACGCCCACGGTCGGCGCAGCATGAACGCGACGGCGAGGATGATCCAGCCCGCGCCGACGACGACGTGCAGGGCCTTCACCGGCATCGAGCGCGGGTCGAGCCCGATCGCCGCGATGAGCCGCGACCACGGACCGAGCTGACCGGCGAACCGTCCCGAGGCGGGCGTGACGTAGTCGCCGACGATGATCGCCCGCCCGCCGTCGAACGCGAGCCAGGCGCCGATGAACAGGCCGAGCGCGATGATCGTCCATCGCATGGACGTCTCCCTCAGTTCCAGCTCAACCCCTTCGGCCACTCGCGGTGCGACTGTCCGTCGGCGCCGTCGATGATCCGCCGGAGGTGGTCGAGTTCGTCGCGGATGAGGCACGCGCGTCGATCGGGCGACGCCTCGGCGAGAAGTTCGTACTTCAGATCGTTGTCCTGGAACAGCGTGAAGCCGACGAGTTCGAGCAGGGCGTGCGTCGACACGTCGTCGCGATTGAACCACTTCACGACGCTGGGCACGTAGCGCAGGCGTTGGAGGCAGGTCTTCGTGAGCAGGGTGCACAGGTCGGACCGGACGCCGGGCATCGGCACCGGTTCCTGGTCGACGGCCTCGAGCGGATGCACGCGGACGAGGTTGTAGAGGCGCTGCGCGTCGGCTTCGAGCAGATCGTCGATCCGCGCCCGGCAGATGCCCTGGACGAGGATGTTCGAGCGCCCGCCGCCGAGCGCCTCGTGCTCGATGATGCGCCCCACGCACACCGCGGGACGGATCGCCCGCAGTTCCTCGAACCCGCACTTCAGCAGGGCGATGTCGAACGTCGCCATCGCGATGAGGCGCGTCCCCTGTTCGCCGAGGGCGTCCGCGACCATCTGGCGATACCGCGGCTCGAACACGTGCAGCGGCTGGATGGCGTGCGGCAGCACCACGGCGTTCGGCAGCGGAAACACCGGCATCGGCTTCGTGAAGTTCACGCGAATGACATCGCCCATCGCAGGGACATCATAGCCCCCGGACGACGAGGACGACGGGCCCGCTCGCGGCCGGCGGATCCGCGACCGCCCCGGGGATCAGCCGCCGCCGAAGAGGTTCTCGACCTCTTCGATCGCCGCGGGAATCCGGCTTCGGATGGCCTCGACGTGCATCGCGCTCATGCCCAGTTCCTCGAGCACGGCGGGATCGATCGACGGGTCGAGCACGTCGGCCCGGAATCCCGAGTCGGCGGTGAGCCGGTCGGCCATGTACACGATCGCCGCCAGCGTGCGGTTCGCCCGCGGGAGCTCGAGCGGGTCGTGATGGTGCGAGGTCACGTAGGTGAAGGACTTGGGGAACTTCCACGCATCGCACAGAGCCGCGCCGAAGCGCTGGTGGTCGGCGCCGATGATCGTGCGCTCGAGTTCGAGCATGTCCCGGGTCGGCCGACCCTCCTCGTCGAACTCGATCGCGCCGAAGACCTCGACGAGCCCGTCGGGATGCGCCTGGAGTTCCACCATGATGCCGATGTCGTGAATGAGACCGGCGAGGAACGCCTCGTCCGGCAGGCCGAGCTTCAGTTCGTCGCAGACGAGTTTCGCGGCGGCGGCGGCGGCGATCGAGTGCTTCCACAGGTCGCGGGCCGCGAACTGCGGACAGAGCTCGCCGCCCTTGAACAGCTTCGACAGGCTCGCCGCGATCGCGATGTTCTTCACGGCGTTGAGGCCGAGCAGCACGATCGCACGGTTGATCGACCCGATCTGCCGGGGCAGGCCGTAGAAGGCCGAGTTCACGACCTTGAGCACGCGGCTGCAGAGGGCGGGGTCGTTCGAGATCACGTCGTGCAGATCCTGCGCCGTGCTCGACGCGTCCTCGACCAGGCTGATGATCTTCAGCGTGATCTCCGGCAGCGTCGCGATGTGACTGATGCCCTTGACGGCGGTTTCAACCAGCGCATTCTGCTCTTCGACGCTCAGCGTGCTCATGACGTGTCCTCGTGCTCGTTGGGAGAGTCCGCTCCGTCATCGACCGGCCGAACCGCGCACTTCACCCCCACTCGCCGGAAAGCCCGCGACGTCGTCCCCCAACGACCTCAGTACGCGTTGTGTTTTCGGACGTCGTGCACCCGCGGATCGAACGTCGCCAGAACCGACGCAACCCGACGACCGCTCGCGCCGTCGCCGTACGGATGCCCGACCGACCCGAGGCGCGGCGACCCGACGGCCGCGTCGATCGCCCGCGCCAGACCCGCCTCGTCCTCGTCCGGCACGTCGACGACGTGTTCCGGGCGTTCGCGGCCGGCCTGGCGCGGGCCGACGTTCACCACCCGCACCGGCACCGCCGCCGCCTCGATCAGGCCCGCGCTGCTGTTGCCCACGAGCACCGAGGCGCGCCGCAGCAGCCCGATGAAGCGAGGCCGCGCGAGATGGGTGGCGCTCGGTCCGCTCCACTCGGTGATCGCCGCGACGATGCCGCTCCGACCGGGATCGTGGTTCGGATGCAGCGCCAGCACGCGCCCCCGCGCCGTCGCCGCCCGCAGTACGCGGGCCGCGACGTCATGCTCGATCGCGTCATCCCGACCGCAGGGATGGAGCAGGACGACGACTTCCGGACGTCCGAGCGCGTCGTACGCACCGTCATCGAGCGCCGGAATCGCGCCGAGTCCGTCCAGGGCGGGCGACCCGACGACGTGAACCCGGTCCTCGGGCTCCCCCATCGCGATGATCCGACGCGCGGACGCCGCCGTCGCCGGCAGGTGGATGTGGGCGAGCTTCGTGATCGCGTGGCGCATCGCCTCGTCGGCAACCCCTTCGGCCCGGTCGCCGCCGTGCACATGGGCGACGCGCACGCCGCCGATCGAACCCGCCGCCGCCGCCGCGAACGCCTCGATCCGGTCCCCGAGCACGAGCACGACGTCGGGCGCGAGACGGCGCAGCGCGTCGGCCAGGCCGAGCAGCCCGCGGCCGGTCGCCGCCGCATCGCCGAGCCGCGTGCGATCGTCGACGTCGTGCATCGGCACGATCGCCTCGACGGGGAACGCACCCGCGACCTCCTCGATCGTCCGGTCGGGCGCGAGCAGGTGCGTGCCGGTCACGATGGTGCGGAGCCCGAGGTCGGGATGCTCGGCGATCGCGGACATGATCGTCCGCAGCAATCCGAACTCGGCGCGGCTGCCGGTGACGACCGCGATCGTTCGCGCCGACCTCACTCCAGGTGCTCCGCGCCGAGCCGCGCATCCGCCTCGACATCGGCGCGCAGACGGCGCCCGATGAGCGTCGCGAGCTCATGCGGCTCGAAGCCGCCGCCCGGACGCTTGAACGTCACGTCGGACGCCTCGATCGACGCGCCCGCCCGCAGGGCATGCCGCGTCACGATCGACTGCCGCGCCACCGCGCGCACGTCGGCCTCGATCGAACGCACGCGCTTCTCGACGGGCCCGACCATGCGCCAGGCGCGATGGGCGAGGGCGACGTAGCGGGCGAACGCGTCCGGCTCGAGCGACGCCGCGTGATCCGGTCCCGGCGCGGCCCGATCGTGCGTGAGGTGCTTTTCGAGCACGCGGGTGCCCGACGCGACGGCGAGCGCTCCGGTGTCCTCGCACGCGGTGTGATCGCTGTATCCGAGCGCGCGCGGCTCGACGCGGGCCATCGCCGCCCGTCCGTTCAACGCCGCCTCGTCCTCCGGCGTCGGATACGCGCTCACGCAGTGCAGGAACACGCAAGGGTGCGCGCCGATCCACCCGGCCGCGCGGCTCACCTCGTCGAGACTGCCCGCGCCGGTGCTCACGAACAGCGGACGTCTCGTGCCGACCAGCGCTTCGAGCAGCGGCCGGTGCACGAGGTCCGGCGATGCGGTCTTGAACGCATCCCATCCGAGTCGCGCCGTCGCGTCGACGAGTTCGACGCTGAACACCGTCACGATCGCGTGCAGACCGGCCGCGTGGGCGACGTGGACCCGACCCTCGAGCGCCGCGATCGACAACTCCAGCCCGCGCAGCATGCCGAACGGATCATCCTCGCCCGCGTCGACCTGGTAGCGAGCGAGCGTCGACGCGCGGCTGAGCAGTCGGTCGGCCTCGAACATCTGGAACTTCACCGCGTCCGCACCGGCGTCCGCGGCGGCGTGGATCAGCTCATCGGCCCGCGTGACGGCGCCGTCGTGGTTCACGCCGATCTCGGCGATGATGTACGGCGGCGCATCGGGTCCGATGGTGCGATCCCCGATCCGCATCACGACACCGCCTCCGCGCGATGCGCCAGGATCGCCTCCGCGACGGCGAGATCGACCGCGTCGTCCACGTCCACGACCGCGCCCGACTCGTTCACGATGCCGCGACGATCCGCGCCCAGGAAGGCATGCGGGCGACCCGGCACGACGGTCATGAGCGCCGTGCGACGAACGGCGATGACGCCGCCGTCCGGCAGCACGAGCGGCGGCAGATCCTGCCGTCGATACACGGTGTTCTCGACGTACGGCGTGACGCGATGGTCGTCGTCGATCTGCATCATCCAGAACGGGTGATGCTTGCCGACCGTCGAATACGACTGCACGCTGTCGGCGCCGGAGCGACGGAGTTCGGCGACGGCGCAGTCCGTGAGGTCCGGCGGGCGCACGGGGATGTTGCCGTAGAGGATGACGATGATGCCGGCGGGTGCGCCGTGCGCGCCGACCGCGTGACGCACCGCGTCGTCGACCGTCGCATGATCGTCGGCGAGCGCGGCCGGCCGGTCGATCACCGGGACGCCCATCGCCCGAGCCGCCGCGGCGATCTCGGCGCCGTCCGTCGACACGATCGTCTCGTCGACCGACGTCGACTCGAGCGCATGGGCGATGGCATGCGCGATCATCGGACGTCCGGCGACGAGGCGCGCGTTCTTGCCGGGCAGTCCCCGGCTTCCCGCGCGACCGATGACGACGGCCAGCACTCGGTCGTTCGCGCTCACGGTCGGGCCATCCGCGTCCGCGGCGTCATGCCGCCGTCGGCCCAGGCCGCCCGGCGCCAGGCGAGCACGTCGCGCCACAGGTCTTCGAGCGGGCGTTCCATGATCGAACCCGCGCACGGGCGTTCGGGCAGTTCGAGTTCGCACATCGGCACGGTGCCGTCGGCGCAGACGATGAGACGGCGCCGGCCCTCGCGACGGGCGACGTTGAGCGGGGTCGCCGCGCGCTCGAGATCGTTCGGCGCCTCGTGCACCGTGCCCTCGTAGGGCGGCGTCCCTTCGATGACGGCGGCGCCGAAGAGGTGCTGCCAACGGTCGAAGAACGTGTCGATGTCCTCGTAGGTCTCGTCGCAGCGCACGATGCGGGGCACGATCCACGGCAGACCGAGCGCCAGCGAGTCGCCGGGGCTGAAGCGCCGACGCCCGCCCTGAAGACGCACGATGTTGTCGATCAGGCGACCGAGATGATCCGTGCCGAACATCGCGGCCGCGGTGGCGCCGCGGTCGGCATGCAGATCGATCGACACGACGTCCGGAGCGCAGGCCGCGAGACGATCGACGACCGGCGGCTCGACATCGAGCGTCGTCCGGATGTGGACGCCGCCGATGCCGGCGTCGCGGGCGAGCGCGACCATCGCATCGAACTCCGGATGCAGCAGCGGATCCCCGGCGCCCGCGAACGTGACGAC
>JAGQOI010000349.1 GCA_020427625.1 Phycisphaerales bacterium
GTGACGGCCGGCTCGCCGGTCGGTCGTCCGCGGGCGAGGTCGCCGAGGGCCGCGACGGCGCGGAGAAGGCCGTCGCCGTAGGTTCCGGCGCGAAAGGCGGGCACGAGGATGGCGTTCATGATCGTCGCGGCGGCGCCGTCGTGCCCGCGCCCCCAACCCGCGCCGAGTTCGATGCGGGCCTTGCGGTCGTTGACGGCGACGACGACGAGGATGCCGCGGTTGTGGACCTCGCCGTCGATGGTCGCGTGTCCGATGCGCCACTGGTCGAAGAGGATGCGGGCGAAGGTCTCGATCATCACCGGGCCGCCGGGCCAGTGGTTCGTCATACTGTCGATGGTCACGACGATGATCGGGGTCCGGGTCTCGGCGAGCACCGCGGCCGCGATGTCCCGGATGGCCTGCTCATCCTCCGGCGAGATGACCTCGGCGGCATCGAGCACGAACGCGCCTTCGGCGGGCGGATCGAGCGTGATGCCCTGCCCGCTCGTGGCGCGGACGATGCCGAGGATCATGACGATGATGAGCCACCAGGTCCCGCGCGGAATCATGGTGTTGAGGATACGGCGCGGCTCGCCGGCATGCGAGCGGAAACGGCCCGTTACGGCGCGAGCGTCCAATCGGCTCGGATGGCTTCGCCGGTCCACTTCCGCATGTCCTGGAGTTCGCCCTCGCCGAGCAGATCGGCGTGTCCGTCGAGGAAGCCGATCGCGGCCTGTCGTCCGGGACGGCGGAGGGAGAGGTAGCCGAAGTCCGAGGCATCGCCGTCGGGGTCGTAGCCGCTCTCGGTCCACTCGCGGTGCACGAGGTACGGCGGCGTGAGTCGGAAGAAGCCCTCGATGGTCGTGGGCGATCCCTCCTCGTACGGCGTGTCGGTGATGCGGGCGGAGCCGAAGACGATGAGGTCGGCCGGGCGCTTCGCCTGGGAGATGCGCGTGATCGCGATGGGACCGAAGAGTTGCTGGTACGGCGCGTCGATGCCGGTATCGCGTCCGACGAACACGCCGTTGATGCCCATCGAGGGATAGAGGCTGATCCAGTAGTCGACGAGCGCGGGATCGGCGTCCTTGAGGCGGCGGATGAGGTCGGCGTCCTGGAGGAGCGCGGTCATCGAGAAGTCGACGTACGGCGCGAGGCGCCAGGGATAGCGTCGGGCGGCCTCGCCGGTGAGGGTCTCGCCGCGATCGTTGACGGCGGGCAGAGCGGGCGCGTGGCTCCAGTAGCCGGGAAGCACGCGCGACTCGTGGTCGAAGGCGTAGGCCGCGTAGGCGGTCATGAGCTGCCGGGCGGTGACGAGTTCGGACGCCGTCGACGCGCTCCCGCGGACCGCCTTGAGGGCCGGCACGAGGAGGGCGACGAGGACGCCGATGATGGCGATCGTCGCGAGGAGTTCGAGCAGGCTGAATCCCCATCGCGAACATGAGGGTGATGGGCGGCCGGGACGGCGCGGGCTGGTGCGGTGGGGTGTCATGGCATGACCTTCTTCGTCCGTCCCGGGCGGAGGATTCACACCGTCCGGAAACGATGCGGAATCGTATTCTCGTTGCGACTGAGTCTCAATAGGATCCGGACCGATCGCTCCGAA
>JAGQOI010000034.1 GCA_020427625.1 Phycisphaerales bacterium
AGAATCAGCCGCTCTCGGCCCAGCGTCTGCTGGACGAAGCGCCCGCCGAGTATCGCGGGTGGGAACACGCGTACCTCACCAATCGTTTCCAATCTTGGGAGCGCACCTTCGGCGATGGAGATCTCCGGTTCGTCGCGGTCGATCGCGACGCCTGTCAGGTCATCGGCGTGCGACCCGATGGGACGATGACGGTTTGGGACGCCGGCGCGGGCGCCGTCGTCGCCAGGTCCGACGTCGGCGAGCCGATCGCGGATACGTCGACGGCCGTGCACGAGGGCTGGATGAGCGTGCTGACCGAGGCGGGCGCGGTCATTCGGTACGACGTGCTCCGCGGCCGCCGGGGCATCACCTACGCGGCCGCTCCGGGCGGGTGGGAAGCGGTCGATCAGTCGGTCGACGGCACGCGCGTCATCGCGATGACGAGGAGCGAGGTCTTTGTGTGGGAGGCCGACGATGGGGCGCTCGTCGTGCGGCAAACGCCCGATCCCGGGTTTCCGCAACGCGTTATCAGGGATGTCTCGATCGGCCCGCGCGGCCGATGGGTCGGCGTCGCGTGGTCCGGGGGCCAATCGCGCTGGTCGCAGGTGCTCGACCTCGACACGGGCGAGACCTACCCAACGACTTCCGGCGAAAGGCCCATCGGGACGGCCTTCTCACCGGACGGGCGGTACGCCGCGGTCCGGATGCAGGTTCGGAACGTCCATATCCACGACCTTGTTTCGCGCCGCCCCGTCGCGGTGCTCGAGGGGCACGCCGGTTCGGTCTCGGACGCCGTGTTCCTGGGCGATGGTCGGCTCGCGTCGGTATCGCAGGGCTTGGTCCGGGTGCGACCGATCAATCCGGATGCGATCGGGACGTGCCTGCTGCTGCCAAACGCCGACGAAGGTCCGACCAAGCTGTTGACGCTCGGCGGGACGTCGCTCCTCACGTTCGAGTCCAGAACGGGCCGGGCGGTGCTCTGGGAACCTGATCGGCGTGACGCCGACGTGCTCAAGCACAATGGGTACGTGTACAACCTCGCTTGGTCGCCCGGCGGGCGGCTACTGGTGACGCAGGAGTTCAAGGCGGATGTCACGCGCGTGTGGGACGCCGACCACGCGACGATCGTCGCGGAAATCCCGGGCCCCACGGCGCTGCACGCCCCGCTTTGCTTCTCGTCAGACGGCGCGATACTGGTCCTTACGGACCGCGAAGCGGGTTCGCGCACGCAGCGACTGGGCGCGATAGAGACATCGGGATGGTCGCGGCTCGGTCGAGATCTCGATGATGACAGCCTGGCAGAGCTTCTTGGAGGGACGGTCGGGCTCAGGCTCTCACCCGAGGCGGCATATAGCCCCGACGGAAGGTCGCTGCTCCGCCGCGAGAAATCGGACGAAGGCCGGACGTGGGAACTGATACGGGATGGCAAGCGGATTACCGATGAGGCAGGCATCGAGGGCGGCAACGAAGCGGCCTGGCACCCCAGCGGGCACTGGTTCGCGATCACCGCGGAATCGCCGCCGCGCATTGTCGTGTGCGATGGGCGGACCGGGACACCGCGCCGCGAGATCGAGCAATCCTCGACCGTGTACTCAGTCGACATCAGCCCCGACGGGAGCCGCCTCGCCGCGGGTTGCGAGGACGGTGTTGTGCGCCTCTACGACACGCGCCTTTTCCAACTCGTGGCCGAACTCAACGGACACGCCTCGTATGTTCACGTCGTCCGATTCAGCCCCGACGGGACGAGGCTCGCCTCGGGCTCGGGTGATGGCACTGTGCGGCTCTGGGACACCGTGCCGCGGGCGGTCAGGCGGGCGAATCCGAGTCCGGATTCCGGCCAATCCCATTGA
>JAGQOI010000350.1 GCA_020427625.1 Phycisphaerales bacterium
ATCGGTGCACCGCCATCGTCGAACTGACCGACGAGTTCAACTTCGGCACCGCCCTCGTCCGTCAGTTCTTCTGCGACCACTGCGATCGCCTCCGTCTCGCACGTCTCGCGGCCTCGAACCACAAGCCCCTGGCGGATCTCGCGAAACGACTGCTCGCCGAGGAACAGGTGCACGTCGAGCACGTCGACGGCTGGATCCGTCGGCTCGGCCGGGGCACGACCGAGTCCCGAACGCACGTCCAGCGCGCCCTCGACGCCCTCGCGCCGCTCGCGCCGGGACTCTTCGAACCGGTCGACGGCGAGGACGCCCTCGTCGCCGACGGGCGGTATCCCGTCGTCGGCGCCGACCCGTTCGAGACCTGGGCCGCCGAACTCCGGGCCGTCGCGCAGGAGGCCGGGCTCACGCTGACGCTGGCGAGGTGGGCGCCGGACCGTCGCGGCGGGCGGCGGGGCGTGCACTCCGACCAACTGGGTCCGCTGCTCGACGAGATGTGTGAAGTCTTTCGACAGGAACCGACGGCCGCGTGGTGATGGACGACGTGCCGCGGAAGCCATCCCATGGTGCACTCCGCCTCGACATCGAACGGACGACGCGAGGAGATCATGACGGTCCTGCGCGGGATCCCGGATCCGGAGATGCCGATCAGCATCGTGGACCTCGGTCTCGTGGAGCGCCTGGAGATCGCGCGCGGCGTGGCCGGTGACCGCGTCGACATCGACATCCTGCCGACGTTCGTCGGCTGTCCCGCGCTGCCGATGATCGAGTCGGACATCACGACGCAGGTCGGCGCGGTGGACGGGATCGAGTCCGTCACCGTTCGCTTCGTCCACGACCCGCCGTGGTCGGTGGACCGCATCTCGGAGGCCGGACGCGAGTCGCTGCGGACGCACGGCGTGACGGTGCCCGAGCGTGGCGTCGGCGGGTCGGGCGGGGCGCCGACCGTGACGTTGCGGACGTCGGCGGTGCCGTGTCCGTTCTGCGGATCGCGGGCGACGTCGCTGGACAGCGCGTTCGGGCCGACGCGCTGCCGGATGATCTATTACTGCGACTCGTGCCGGAACTCGTTCGAGCACATGAAGCGGGTCTGAGCCGAACTGGTCGAATCGCACCGGGCGGCTTACCATGCGGTGTCTCCGTTCCGCCCTCTCCGGATGCGCGCATGCCCAGTCAGACGATCCAGACCAGCGCCGTTCGCGGCACGCCCGACCCGACCTCGTCGTCTCGCGCCGTGCCTCCCGCCCGGATCGATCTCGGGGAGATCGACGATCTCCGGGTGCTGGACGAGAACGGCGAGGTGAACGAAGCGCTGGACCCCGGTCTTCCGGACGACGAACTGCTGCGGGTGTACCGCGCGATGGTGCTCACGCGCAAGTTCGACATCCGGATGCTGAACATGCAGCGTCAGGGCGAGATGGGCACGTTCGCGCCGGGCTTCGGTCAGGAGGCGACGCAGATCGGCCAGGTCTACCCGCTCGCGCAGCGCGACTGGTACAGCCCGTCGTACCGATCGTTCGGCGCGCAGATCTGGCGCGGGTGGCCGATGGACCAGTTGTTCCTGCTGTGGGACGGGTTCTTCGAGGGCTTTGCGCCGCCGCCGGACGTGAACGACCTGCCGTTCTCGATCGTGATCGGCTCCCACGTGCCGCTCGCGGTCGGCATCGCGATGGGCATCCGCAAGAAGGGGGTCGAGGACGCGGTGGTGGTGTGCAACTTCGGCGACGGCGCGTCGTCGCAGGGGATCGTGTCGGAGTCGATGAACTTCGCCGCGGTGTTCAAGGCGCCGTGCGTCTTCGTCGTCGAGAACAACGGCTGGGCGATCTCGACGAAGCTCGAACAGCAGTCCGGCGTCACGGAGCTCGCCCGGCGCGGCCCGGCCTTCGGCGTCCCGAGCGTGCGCGTCGACGGCAACGACATCCTCGGCATGATCGCCGCCTCCACCCGCGCGGTCGAGCACGCTCGCGCCGGTCACGGCCCGTACCTCATCGAAGCCGTCACCTACCGCATGGGCGTCCACACGACGGCCGACGATCCCAAGGTCTACCGCTCCGACGACGAGGTCCGCGCCTGGGAGGGCAAGTGTCCGATCCGGCGCATGGAGCGCCATCTCACCGAGCGTGGCCTGCTCGACGCGGAGACGATCGAGACGATCGGAACCGCCTGCGAGCAGGAGGTGCTCGCGGCCCGCGAGTCGTTCCGGAAGCGCGCGATCGCGCGTCCGGAGGAGATCTTCGACTTCGTGTACGAGGAACTCCCGCCGGAACTGGCCGCCCAGCGTGATGAATACCTCCGTCGCCTCGGGCGCGCGTGAGCAAGGGAGACCCGACGACATGGCCCAGATGACCATGGTGGAAGCCCTGAACCGCGCCCTCAATGAGAGCATGACGGCGGACGATCGCGTCTGCGTCATGGGCCAGGACATCGCCGTCAACGGCGGCGTGTTCCGCGTGACGAAGGGCCTGCTCGACCGCTTCGGCGCGGATCGCGTGTTCGATACGCCGCTCGCCGAGGACGGCATCGTCGGCACGGCCGTGGGCATGGCGATCTACGGCCTGCGCCCGGTCGCGGAGATCCAGTTCTCCGGCTTCACGATGCAGGCGTTCGACCAGATCGAACAGAACATGGCCCGCATGCGCAATCGCTCGCGCGGGAAGTACCCGATCTCCATGGTCATGCGCACGCCCTACGGCGGCGGCATCCGCGCGGTCGAGCACCACAGCGAGTCGCGCGAGGCGTACTGGGCCCACACGCCGGGACTCAAGGTCGTCATCCCGTCCGGCCCGCGCAACGCCCGCGCCCTGCTCAACGCGGCGATCCTCGACCCCGATCCCGTCGTGTTCTACGAGCCCAAGGCCGTGTACCGCGCGTTCCGCGAGGACGTGCCCGACGAGATGGAGACGCTGCCGATCGGCACCGCCCGCATCGCGCGGGAAGGCGCGGACCTCACGCTCATCGCCTACGGCGCGGTGATGCGCCCGACGCTCGAGGCCGCCGAGGACCTCGCCGACCTCCACCAGGTCGACGTCGAGGTGATCGACCTGCTGTCCATCAAGCCGATGGACACGGAGACGATCGTGAACTCGGTGACGAAGACGGGTCGATGCGTGATCGTCCACGAAGGGCCGCGCACGTGCGGCATCGCCGCGGAGATCATCGCGCGCCTGAACGAACACGCGTTCGAGTACCTGCTCGCACCGATCCGGCGCGTGACGGGCTTCGACACGCACTTCCCGTATTTCCAGGTCGAACGTCACTACCTGCCCGACAGCGAGACCATCGCCGAGGCCGTGCGCGAGACGCTCGCCTGGGAATGAGCGAGCCGACGGAGCGGCTCGCGGAGGACACGACGCCATGTCACGCGACTTCAAACTGCCCGACCTCGGCGAGGGCGTGCACGAAGGTCAGATCATCAAGCTGCTCGTGCCCGAGGGCGGGTCGGTCCGCGAGGATCAGCCGCTCATGGAGGTCGAGACCGACAAGGCCGCCGTCGAGATCCCCTCCCCCCACACCGGACGCGTCCTGCGCTGGCATGTCCGCGAGAACCAGGTCGTCAACGTCGGCGACGTCATGGTGACGTTCGGCGCCGACGGCGAGACCGCCGCGACGGCGACGTCCGGTGCCGCGCCCGCCGCATCGACCGGCCACGCCGCCGCCGGCGCCGCGAGCGCCCCCGCCCGATCGACACCGACCCCACCGAGCGCGCCCGTCCGTCCCGGCGGACGCCGCAGGCCCGCGTCCCCGGCGGTCCGCAAGCGGGCCCGGACG
>JAGQOI010000351.1 GCA_020427625.1 Phycisphaerales bacterium
CGTCGCCCGCAGGCCGCGCAGAAGATCGATGAACCGGTCATCGACGGGCAGCACCTCGGGCGGAATCACGACGGCGAGCAGTCCCTCGTGATGCGCGAGGAGATCATGGACGTCGAGATGACATGACCCTTTCGGCGCCCGGCGACGCCCGAGAGTGAGCAGCGTGCAGAGACGTGCATACGAGGCACGGTCGGTCGGGTACACGAGGACGGAACATGGCGCGGCATCGGGCGGATCGGTCACGAAGACGAGACGCGCGCCGACGACGAGGGACAGACCCGCATCCTTCGCCGCGACATGCGCCCGCACGATGCCGGCGAGCGAGTTCACGTCGGTGACGGCCACGGCATGATGGCCGAGCGCGGCCGCGGTCTCGACGAGTTCCTCGGGATGACTGGCGCCCGTGAGAAAGGTGAAGTTGCTCGTGACGTGCAGTTCGGCGTACGGCGTTCCTCCGGGCGACGGCCGGGGCGGGATGCCGTCGGATGGTCCGAGGGATGCAGTGCGTGGTCCGGCGGGTGAGTCGGGACGTGTCCGGGCGGCGCGGCCGGGATCCGGGCGATCGTTCGGCGGCGTCGTCCATGGGTGCGGGCGTGGTTTGGGGTCGGGATGTTCCGGCATCGTTCACATCCAGAGGCCGTGCAGGAACCACGCGTTCGTCGGCAGGGTGCGGTAGACCCACCACCAGCGGCCACGGGCATCGCCGACCGCGAAGTAGTCGCGGGTCTCGTGATCGCCCTGCCACCATTCGGGACCGATGCGTTCGGGTCCGGCGACGGCGACGACGGTGAACTCGTCGGTGCCGTCGCGGATCGACAGCGGCGGACCTTCGGGCGCGAGGGCGATGACGTGCAGCGGGCGTGGCCGCGTGAGGAGGTGCGAGGGGCGATCCGCCGGCACGAGGCGAATGGGGACGGCGGGCGGAAGGTCCGGTCGCGGGCCGAGCATCCGGTGTCGGAAGACGCGTTCGGGCACATGGGATTCCGTGATCTCGATCCGGGTGAGGCGATGGGGTCCGAGGCGGGCGCCGAGGGTGTCGACGAAGCGTGCGAACGCGGCATCGAGCTGTTGACGGCGCATCGCGTCGGTCTGCGCCCAGCCGGTCCCGGACTGACCATGGACGATTCGCTCGATGCGGACGGCAAGCAGGGTGATCGCATCGACGCCGAACCCGAGCTGCGCGGTCTCGAGGCGCGGGCGGAGGAGCGACCAGAGGTGCGCGGGATCGCGGGTCGGGCGACTGAGCACGAGCGGCACTCGAAGGGGCGTGAGGTCGGTGCGGTCGAGATCGAGCCGCAGCGTCTGCACGCCGGACTCGCGGCGGCGCAGTTGTGTGCAGAGGTCGTCGAGGAGATTCCGGGTCGCGAGTTCGATGGCGTCCAGGCGTGGCGTCGGTCCGGTGAACACCTGTTCGGCGACCGGCAGATCGACCGGCCGCACGGGATGGATGGTTTCGAAGGCGTGTCCGGTGAACTGGTCGAGGCGTTGAAGGATGACGGGTCCGAAGCGTGCCGGCAGCGTCGCGCGGGGCAGGTCCATGAGTTGCCCGAGCGTTTCGATGGCGAGTTCGAGCAGCGCCAACTCGATGTCATCGCCGAGTCGAAGAGCCGCGACCGGCAGCGGCCGGATCGCGTGCGCAAGGTCTTCCCGACCGAGGATGGCGTGCGAACGTCGACCATCACCGCCGCTCCCGCCGCGCGCGTCCCCCCCACGGCCTTCACGGTCGCGCGCGCCATGCCCCTCGCGGCCTCGCCCCGTCGCGGTC
>JAGQOI010000352.1 GCA_020427625.1 Phycisphaerales bacterium
CGGTGTCGGTGAACGGCGACGGCGGCGGCCTGTTCATGCAGTCGTCGAACGCGACGATCTCGGACAACACGATCACGAACAACGGCGCCGGTCGCGATGCGGGCGGCCTGTACGTCGCGTCGTCCAACGCGACCGTGACCAACAACATGATCACCGACAACAGCGCCGACACGCGCCACGGCGGCGGCGTCGTGGTGTCGAGCTCCGGCGGCCAGTTCCTCGGCAACACCGTGACCGGCAATTTCGCCGCGAACGTCGGCGGAGGGTTCTGGGTCGCCGGCGGCGGCACGAACACGACGTTGTCGGACAACACGATCACCGGCAACGAGGCGCTCCAGCGCGGCGGCGGACTGTACTGGTCCGGCTCCGGCGGATCGCTCGCCGGCGTCAAGGGTGACGTCTGCAACACGATCATGAACAACCTCGCGCCCATCGCCGAGGCGATCTACTACACCGTGCCCTTCGCGGGCGACGGGTCCGGCGACCTCGATGCGTCCCACGTCTGCTGGGGCACCGTCGTGCCCGCCGAGATCCTTGCGCTGAACTACGACTACTTCGACAACGGCAACTTCGGCGTGATCCGCACGACGCCGTTCGAGGGCGGGCCGCTCCTCGTCGACACGACCTGGACCCTCGCGGGCAGCCCGTACGTCGTCATGGAGTCGATCGTCCTCGGCAGCGATGCGACCCTCACCATCGAGCCCGGCGTCGTCGTCCGGTTCGAGGCCATGAAGTCGATCTCCGTCGGCACCTCGCCGTTCGGCACGTCCTGCATCATCGCGCGAGGCACGCCCGCCGATCCCATCCTCTTCACGTCCATCCTGCCCGCCGGCGAACGAGCCCCGGGCGACTGGGTCAACCTCTACTTCGGCGATCAGTCCGAGGACGCGGTGTTCGACGGCGGCGGCGCCTACCTCGGCGGCTGCATCCTGGAGCACGTCATCGTCGAATTCGGCGGCGGCGGCGTCGCGACGACCGGTTCGATCACCATCCAGCAGTCGTCGCCCTACCTCAAGAACATCGAGGTGCGCGATTCGGCCCGCGCCGGCGTCTACGCCGACGCGGCCGTGACCGTGCCGCTGCGGATCGAGGACTCGACGTTCCGACGCTGCGTCCACACCGGCAACGGCGGTGGCGTGTACCTCGTCAACGGGTCCGGGCACCAGGTCACCGGGAACCTGTTCGACGACAACGGCGCGAGCAGCGGCGCCGGCATGTACCTGTCGGCGACCACGTCCCTCGTGGATGACAACATGTTCACGTCGAATGCCGCGAACTCGCAGGGCGGCGGCCTGTGGATCAGCTCGGCGTCGGGCACGGTGACCGACAACACGTTCACCGACAACTCGGGCTCGGCCGGCGGCGGCCTGTTCGTGAGCAATCTCACGAGCGGCATGATCATGACCAACCTGCTGGAGGACAACAGCGCCAGCAACGGCGCCGGGATGTACCTCCAGAGCGGCACGGGCACGCAGGTGCTGGACAACCAGTTCCTGACGAACGTCGCGTCCGGCTCGTACGGCGGCGTGTACCTCGGGGGCAGCACGATCACGTTCAGCACGAACGTCGTGAGCGGCAACCAGGCGGTGTCGGTGAACGGCGACGGCGGCGGCCTGTTCATGCAGTCGTCGAACGCGACGATCTCGGACAACACGATCACGAACAACGGCGCCGGTCGCGATGCGGGCGGCCTGTACGTCGCGTCGTCCAA
>JAGQOI010000353.1 GCA_020427625.1 Phycisphaerales bacterium
CCTGGTCGAGGAGGTCTCGCGAATCCGGCCGGCCCATGGCTTCGCGACGGTCCCCGGACGGGTCAGCACGCTGCTGCATGATCCGCTCTATCGGGCGACGCAGCGCAACTCGCGACGGCTCGTCCTGGAAGCCGGCGAACTGGAACGAACCCGGTGATCCGCGTCGCGCGGATCGTGACGACTGACGGAAGGTGAAATCGATGAGCGACCTGCTCTCCAAGATGACGGATCTCGACGAGTTGAAGCGGCTGCTCAGCGCGCGCGAGGCGGGCGCGTCGACGGATCTTCCGCCCGAGGAGATCGCCGCCGCCCTGAAGGCACGCGTGAAGGGGCAGGATCACGTCATCGACGACCTCGCCAAGTTCGTCTCGGAGCGCTTCGCCGTTCTCGAACGGGACCGTCCGATCGCGTCGATCGTCCTCCTCGGCCCGACCGGCACGGGCAAGACCGAGCTCGCCAAGGCGCTGACGGAGTTCCTCTACGACAAGGAGGACAACATGATTCGAATCGACGGCGCCGACTGCACGGATCAGTCGTGCAAGGCGTCGCTCATCGGATCCGACGGCGTCTGGAAGGGCGCGACGCCCGGGCGACTCACCCAGCCCGTCATCAACAACCCGCGGCGCGTCATCCTGTTCGACGAGATCGAGAAGGCGTGGCCGGGGATCTACGATCTCTTCCTGACCATGATGGGCGAGGGGCGCCTGACCGACCAGAACACCGGTCGCGTCGCCAACTACACGCAGTCGATCATCATCCTGACGAGCAACATCGAGCACGAAGCCATCGGCCGGATCCAGGAGCAGATCGACGATCCCGATGAGATGAACAACGCCGTCAAGAACCATCTTCGTGACGTCAAGGCTTTCCGCGCGGAGATCGTCGGTCGCTTCGATCGCGTCTACGTCTTCAAGCCGCTCGAAGGCCTGGTCCTGGCGGAGATCGCCGTGCTGAAGATGCAGAAGGTCGCGAAGAAGGGACACGGTCTGGAACTGACCCAGGTCCATCCCTCGCTCATCCTGGCCGCGCTCGAGCGATCGGAGAAGATCAAGGACTTCGGCGTGCGCGAACTGGATCGCATCGTCGAGGAGATCATGTCCGAGCCGTGCCGGGCCGCGCGGCGATCCGGCATTCATCGAATCGCCCTCGACGTCGATCCCGCCACCGGCGAACTGGTCGTCAACCAGGTTGAGTAGGACCGACCATTCGGCGGTGAAGGACGCCGGTGAATCATGTCGACGCCGCAGCACGAGGTCCTGGCCACGCACCGCCGGTTCTGGCGCACGACGCTCGTGTGCGCCGGGATTCTCGTCGTCATCCACGTCTGGCCGAAGTCGAACCAGCCGCACAACCAGGTGCGGCTGCTCCTCACGATCGTGTACTTCGCGACGCTGCTGTACGGCCTCTGGCACCTCGTGGTGCCCCGCGCGCGATACCTCGAGCGGCTGTACGCGTGGCGCTTCGAGGATGCGCCGATGTCGTTCGGCCGGATCTGGCGGCGATACCTTCACGCGCTCGACCAGGTGACGCGCGTGCTCGGGTTCCTCGCGATCGGGTTCATCGCGAGCACCGGGCTCGCCACCTTGGCGCTGTGGTTCCCGGGCATCGGCTCCCTTCGCCCGCTGTACACCCTCGCGTGGTGGATCTCCCTGATCGGGCTCGTCGCCGTGCCGATCTTCGGGGGATTCCTGTTCACGGAACTGACCCAGAACTACCGACTCCTGCGCAGCGAGATGGCGACGAGCCAGGTGCGGCCGCGTCCGATGGCCGAACTGCGGAAGGGTGCCCCGACCGGACGGAACTCGGATCGCGTCGTGATCGAGGGCTCGCATCGCTTCCGGGCCGGGGGGCGAGAGTGGCACTGGGAATCGCTCTACAAGAACTGCATCGTCTTCGGACAGACCGGCACGGGAAAGACGTTGTGCGTGCTGAACGCGATCGTGGACGGATTGCTCGGCTCGACGGCGTCCGACGAACCCGCGGCGGGGCTCATTCTCGACCCGAAGGGCGACTTCGCCGGCAAGATCGAGCGACTCTGCGGCCGATACGGTCGGGATCGCGACCTCCTCGTCATCGATCCGTCGGATCCGAAGCGGAGCATCCGCTGGAATCCGCTTGACTCCGATGATGACGCGATCGAGCTGGCGAGCCAGTTCACGGCGGTGCTCGAATCGCTGGGCATGAAGGAACAGCAGAGTTCATTCTGGATCGACGCCGCGCGGAAGTTCATCGGCCATGCGATCACGCTGCTGCGCAAGACGAACCCGCGGGACGAGCCGCCGTCGTTCCGCGAGATCGGGCGCCTGGCCTCCAGCATCGAGAGGATCGCGGATCGGACCGATCGGCTCGACCCGTTCGATCCGGACGTCGATGCGTGCCTCAGCTTCTTCGCCGACGAGTGGTCGGGCATGGCGATCGAGACGCGATCGAGCATCCAGGCGTACATCACCAACATGATCGATCCCTTCCTCATGGAACCGTACCAGACGCTGTTCTCCGGTCCGTCGACGATCCGCATGGACGACGTCCTGCGGAAGGGTCGCATCGTGTACGTGCACATGCCGATCGCCGACAAGGAGGCGATGTCGCGCACGATCGGCACGTTCGTGAAGCTCGCCTTCTTCCGCGCCGTCCTGAAGGCGCCCGACAAGGTCCGTCCCAGCTTCTTCCTCTGCGACGAATTCCAGACCTTCTTCACCACCGCCAAGGGCAAGGGCGACGCGGACTTCTTCGAGCGATCCCGACAGAGCGCACACGCGAGCATCATCGCGACGCAGAACCTGCCGGCACTGCTCAAGGTGACGCCGCAGGAGAAGCACCCGGCCATGAACCTCCTCGGCAACTGCGCCACGAAGATCTTCCTGCGCAACACCGATCCCGAGACCAACGAGTGGGCGTCCAGGCTCTTCGGGCAACGACTGGTGGCCGTGGGTTCCGTCGCGGCCGCCGGCCCGAACGCCGGGCGCGGACGAGGCGGCGGCCAGTCCGTCAGCGCCAATGACCAGTTCGATGCCGTCGTTCGGCCCGAGCGGTTCACCGAACTCGCGATCCCGTCCCGGACCACCGGCGCCGACCACTGCGAGGCCATCATCCATCTCGCGGCCGAAGCGGTCATGGAATCGGCGCCACGCAAGCACCGATGGGCCGTGCACCCCATCTGATCGCGACGCCGGCCGTCAGCGTCTCCCCGAAAGGAGTCCTCCTCATGGGTTCGATCCTGCTCAAGATCCTGATCGTCGCCGCCCTCTGGTTCTGCGTCGTCAAGCCGGCACTCGGATCGATCGTCGCCGGGATCCTCTCCACCTTCGCGTGGATGCGACCGTGACCGCCGATCACACCGATGACGCGAGGCGAAAGGTCGAGGGCGTGATCATCCGCTCGGATCGCGCAACCGGCGCCGCGCACATCAGCCGCCCCCGCAAGGGACTTCCGACGCCCGACGCCGACGGCATCATCGACGACAAGAAGGACCCGATCATGTGCCTGCGTCCCGCGGCATGTCCGATCGACACACCCACCCCGACTCCGAGGCCCGCCGGTCCCGGTCGCTCCGCCGACCGCCGCCGCACGAGGTGATGCGATGACCACGAAGAATCAGACGCAAGACGAGACCGTGACGCATCCGCCGCTCTCCGAATCGGAGCGACGCAATGCGTTCCGAGGAACGACCACCCAGACGTCGCTGCACGGACCGGGGAACTGGTACCGCATCACGTCCGACAACGATCATCGTCCCGACCGGGGACCCGGCAATCCCCACGGCGCCTGGTGGGTCTCGGAAGAACAGTACGCCGGATTCCTCAACCAGGATGGATCGTTCAACGAACCCAAGTGGCGATCATGGACCGCCGTGGATGGACGATTCCAGGGATCCGCCGACCATGTCCACCGCTATCGCCTCGAATCCGGCGAGACCGCGGAGCAGGCGACCGTCGGCAAGGTCCGTCATCAACCGGAGTCGAGCCGGGGCAACGTCACCTACATCGGTCATGCCGATCAGGCCCACCTTCAGAA
Organism: Phycisphaerales bacterium; assembly: GCA_020427625.1. Lineage (GTDB taxonomy): Bacteria > Planctomycetota > Phycisphaerae > Phycisphaerales > SM1A02 > JAGQOI01. Next base: position 4,015 of record JAGQOI010000353.1, read on the forward strand.
CGTCCAGAAGGATCGCGTGACCTCACACCGGATCGAATCCGATGAAGCGAAGGCGATGAACCGCGAGGTGATCCGGCGGCACCCCGATCGCGTCGGACGCCGTGACGCGCCGCGCGCGTCCGGACGCACCGATCCTCCGACCGGCGGCACCCCCTCTCCCGGCCGCCCGACCCGGTCGTCCACGTCTCATCAACAGAACGTCGAGGCCTCGCGACGCGCGGCCGCACGGAAGACCGGCACTCGAACCGGGTCCGAGTCGCGCCCTGCACCGGGACGGCACGAGAAGAGCGCCAACCAGGCGTCGCGCGATGACAAGGGAGCCGCGAAAGCCAAGCCCGCCGCGAAGCCCAAGCCCGCCGCGAAGCCCAAGCCCGCCGCGAAGCCCAAGCCCGCCGCGAAGCCCAAGCCCGCCGCGAAAC
>JAGQOI010000354.1 GCA_020427625.1 Phycisphaerales bacterium
CTGCGGCTCGTGAAGGTCGCGGCCGTCGAGCTCGACGCCGACCGGCGCGTCGTCACCGACATCACCGCCAAGCAGGCGGTCATCGACATCTACCGTCGCGACGGGCAGACCCTGCTCAAGCTCATCATGAGCGACACCGTCATGTACAACCGCGACACCGGCCAGCTCGCGGCGACGCCGGAGATCGTCCCCAATCGCGCCATCGCCGTGCCCGACCTCTTCCGCGACGATCCCCGCTTCATGACCCGCGGCGAACTTCTGGAGGCCCGGCGGAATCCCGATCGCTTCGGGCCCGTCCAGCAGTTGCGCCGAGAACTCGCCGACGCCATGCGCGAGGCGGAGACCTGGGACGCGATCGACGCCGCCCTCCGCGAGACCGGACGCGCGACGTTCGTCGAAGCGACCCCGGCGGCGCGGACGTACGTCGTGGAGGCGGGTCGCCTGCGCGCCGGCGCGTTCATGCGGCGAGACGCCTCGCCGGTCCGCATCACGCAGATCGGGCCCGACGGGCCGCTGCGGATCATCGAGGCGGACTCCGTCGAGATCGCCGTCCGCGAGATCCCCACCGCCCGCGACGAGATCGCCTTCGACTTCGTCCTGCTCAACTACCGGATCACCGAGACGAGCGTCGACGGCGCGACGAACGTCCGCGCCCGCAAGGTCATCCCCAACCTCCGGTCCGAGTTCGCGCCGTCCTCCGACCTGGCCGACCTCGGGACCGCCGAACTGCTCGAGCGGGCGGACGCGGCACCGGCGTTGCGCGGGCGCACGGAGGGTCGCGCGGCGGCGTTGCGGAGCCGGATCGACGAGCTCCTGCGGGACACGCGGGGTCGTCTCTGGAAGCGGTACGCCCTGGCCGCGACGGCGCCGCTGCTGCTGATGCTGGGCGCGATCCTCGCCGTCTGGCGGCGTGAGAGTCTGCCGCTGACGATCTACTTCCTCGCCTTCGCGCCGTCGATCTCCGACATCCTGCTCATCTCCGGCGGCGAGCAGATGGTGCGTCACGGCAGCGTCGTGACGGGCGCGATGGTCATGTGGTCCGGCAACGCCCTCATGTTCGGTCTCATCGTGTTCGCCTTCCTCCGACTCCGACGGAACTGACGTGCTGCTCATCGATCGGTACATCGCGTGGCGATTCATCGTGAACTTCGCGATCCTGTTCACGCTGCTGTTCGTCTTCGCGATCTCGATCGACCTCATCCTCCAGCTCGACCGGTTCATGGACGTCGCCCGCGAGCAGGCGGGCGCGGACGCGGGGTTCCTCGCCCTGTCGCGCGAGTGGCTGGGGATCGTGCTGAACTTCCACGGCCCGCGCATCTTCCAGTTCTACGCCTACCTGCACGGCCTCGTCGCGATCGGCGCGATGGGGTTCACGCTCGCCCAGATGCACCGCGACCGCGAGTTCGTCGCGATGCTCGCCGCCGGCATCAGTCTCCCGCGCCTCGCGATCCCGGTCGTCGCGGTCGTGTTCGGCCTGAACCTGCTCCAGATGATCAACTCCGAACTCATCATGCCCCGCGTCGCGCCGCTGCTCATGCGCAAGCACGGCGAGATCGGCAAGAAGACCATCGACGCCTTCGAGGTCCAGCTCGTCCCCGACGGCGCGGACGCGCTCTTCCAGGCGCCGTCCTTCGACCTCACCACCCGGACCCTCGTCGGACCGACCATCCTCGACCGCGACGACGTCGGACGCACCGTCGGACGCGTCTCCGCGACCTCGGGCACGTGGGATCCCGCGGCCGGCGCGTGGATCCTCCACGACGCCGTCATCACCCGGCCCGGCGTCGACGACGAGGGCGGATTCGCGACCATCCGCGAGGAGCGCGAGACCTACGCCTATCCGACCGACCTCTCGCCCGACGTGCTCACGATGAAGCAGTACCGGCAGTACGCGTCCATGCTCAGTCTCGCCCAGATCGAGCACATGATGAAGACGCCGGACATCGTCGACGCGCCGGCCCTCGCCCGATTCAAGTACGCCCGCATCGCGTCCGTCCTCGTCAACCTCGTCGTGCTCGTCGTCGCCCTGCCCTTCTTCATGCTCCGCGCGCCCGCCAACATGCTGCGCCAGAGCCTGCTCGCCGCCGCGACCACCCTGCCGATGATGCTCGTCTCCGTCGTCGTCATCACCGTGCCGCTCGCCGACATCCCGCCCGCGGTCAGCGTGTTCATCCCCGTCGTGATCCTCTTCCCCCTCGCCGCCTGGCGCATCACGTCCATGCCGACCTGAGGCGCGAGGCGATCCCGACTCGACGAGCCCCGTCCCGGATCGGCCCGCCCGATCAGGGTCGCCGCGGACGCGCCACGACCCGCACCGCCCACCCGAACATCACCGCGGCAAACCCCGCCGTCGCCGCCAGCGATCCCCAGGACGCCGCGCCCGCGAGCGGCTCGCGGATCGCGGCCGTGCACCACGTCAGCGGATCCGCCCGCGCCAGCCACGCCAGCCACGGCGATGCCGCATCCACCGGGAAGAATGCGCCGGACAGCATCCACAGCGGGACGAACACGAGGTTCATCACCGCGTGAAACCCGGCCGTCGTCTCGCTCCGCCAGGCGAACACGAACCCGAGCGACGAGACGCCCAGGCAGGTCAGCGCGAGCGCGAGCACCGACGTCGCGACGCCGGTCACGGTCATCGTCGCGCCGAGCACCGGCAGCGCCAGCAGCAGCACGACCGCCTGCACGAACGCGACCGCCGCGCCGCCGCCGATCTTGCCGAGCGCGATCGACCAGCGCGGCACCGGCGCGACGAGCACGGACTGGAGCCAGCCCTGGTTCCGTTCCTCGATCACGGCGATGCTCGAGAAGATCGACGCGAACACCGCGACGAGCGTCATCGCCCCGGGCAGGAGGAACGTCGCGTACGAGTGCGGGCCCAGGGCGTCGCCGGACGACATCGCCCGCGCCA
>JAGQOI010000355.1 GCA_020427625.1 Phycisphaerales bacterium
CGGTGACGACAGCATCATCGGCTTCAGCGGCCCGGCCACGCTCGAGTCACCCGCCGCCGGCCTGCACGGCGGCGGGATCGACGGCAGCTTCATCACGTTCTTCGACACGGACCATGAACGGACGATGACGTACATCACCAGCGACAACTGCTACGGGCAAAAGATATTCGGATCGTCCGTCCAGCCGTTCACCGTCGATTTCGCGGACGCGTTCGACCGGTTGACCGTGGTCTCGCACGGCCTCGTTCCGTGCGGCTTCGACGGGCTGTGGGGCGTGCGCATCGTGACCGCGGACCCGCCCACCTGGCGCTCCGCCGGCTTCTTCCTCACCGCCGTTCCCGTCATCTTCTTCTTCCCCGACCCGGGACATGAAGCGCCGATCGATGAGGTCGCCTCGTCCATGCTCTTCGTGAAGGGGTCCAATCCCGGCTTCGGCGGCGTCGATTCGGTCCTGCTCGCCCATCCCGAGTCCGGCCGCATCGAAGGGTATCAGTTGGACGAGAACGCGACGCTGATTCCGGCGTCGCAGTTCTCGTTCCTCGTCGACCTGCCGGGCGCGAACGGCCTCGCCATCGATCCCGTGACCAACGACATCCTCGTGACGACGCGGCCGACAGGGGAATCCGCGGGCAATGAACTGTTCATCATCCGGGGACTCGATCCGTGTCGGCCCGGCGAACTGACGGGCGACGACGACATCGACGCCGCCGACCTCGCCGTCCTGCTGAGCGCATGGGGCGACTGCGCCACGTTCAGCGGACCCTGCCCCGCGGCCAGCCTCAACTGCGACGGCGACGTCGACGCGGAGGATCTCGCCATCCTGCTCGCGAACTGGGGACCGTGTCGCTGAACCGTCGCGGAAGCCGCCCGTCGGCCGCGGGGCGCGCCGTCACGACGACGCCCGCCCGCCCGGCGGCCGATCGGCGCGACCGCAGCGCGTTCGGGGCGTTCGCGGTCGACCGTCACGGGTGACGCGTCCGAGGTCCTGCCGCGACGATCGCCTCGGCCGCCGGCGCGATCGCCTTGGGGGTCAACGAGGAGCCTGTCCATGGTCGGACCGCCGGTTCATGGATTCGGCCAACTTCATCGCACGTGGAAGCAACACATTGTTCTCCAGATGGACGTGGATGTGCAGGTCGCGTTCCAATGCCTCAAGCCCGGCGAGCATTCCTCGGTACTGCGCGCAGGCATCGTCCGGTACTGCGAAGTCATGGGTGAGCGTTCTGAGCTGGTGCAGCATTGCCCCCACTTCATCGTGATCGGTTCGCATGCTCTCGAGGGCGTGTCCGATGTTCTGTACGGAAGTGCCGGCCGCGAGAGCTCTGACGGCGGGGAAGATGTTCTGCTCCTCGTCGACCAGATGAGGCAGCAGAGCTGCGGGCAGTCCCTCGACGATGTCCACGATCTGTCGCAGTTCGGCGTGATGCTGCCCATGGACACGGTATACGGTTCGTGTCGTCTCGATCAGCGGCGGCAACTCCCGTCGCAGCCACGTGTGATGGCGGGCGACGATATGGTCCATCAACTCGTCGATGCCGGCGAGCTGCCAGTTGTGTTGCTCCGCATCCCGAGGGGCGACGCCGACAACGGATAGTGCCGCGAGCAACCGATCGACGCTGATCTGCTTCTTCAGAGCCGCATCGCCGAGTGAAGTGTCGCCTCCGCAGCAGTAGTCGATCTCGACGAGTTCAAATATCCTGGCGGTCTGTGGGCGGTCGGCAACGATCCGCCCGATGGTCGTTGCGCTCGTCCACTGGTGGGTGCCGATCGTCTCATCAGATTGAGATTGCGGTGCGGGACGAATGGTCGTTGCATCCTGGCCGCGTGATGCTGTGACCGCCACCGGCAGGACAACGAGGACGAGAAGTGCGAATGGAGTACGTTTCATGGCGAGCCCTTGGAATTCCGATCATGGTTCCGGAGTGCGGCGTACGAACTAGCGTGCCTGGAGCTGTCGTTCCCGATCAAGCGCCTTGGGGAACAGCACGTTGTTCTCCTTGTGGACGTGCGCGTGCATGTCGCGTTCAAGCTGGGCCAGGCCGTCCAGCATGGCGCGGTAGGTGTTGCATGCCCACTCGGGCGGCTGGAAGTCGTCGGTGGCGGTGCGGATCGTCGCGAGCGCCTCACCCGCATGCTCATGCTCGGCCTCCATCTGCCGGATGGGTGCCGCGATCGTCCCGCAATGAAGCGAGACGGGGCCGTCCGACCGCTCCAGTTGACGGACCATGGGAAAGAGGATGCGCTCCTCCTTCATCATGTGCGTGGTCAGTTCGTCGCGGATCGCGCAGAACGCGCGCCTCACGTCGCCGAGCCGCGGCTCCGCGGCACCGTGCACCCGGTACACCTTCTCGGTCATCGCGTCGAGACGGGGGAGTTCGGTGCGCAGGTACGCGTGATGCTCGCGCTCGATGTGATCCGCGAGGTCGGTCAGGCTGAG
>JAGQOI010000356.1 GCA_020427625.1 Phycisphaerales bacterium
CCGCTGCCGCGCCGGCGCCGGCCGCCGGTCCCCGTCCCGATGCCGGACCCGGTCCCGGTCCCGGTGCCGTCCCCCGACCCGTCGTCCGTCCGTCAGCGCCGTCGTCGGCGCCGTCGGGGGCGTCGTCGGCGGACACCCTGCATCGCGCCGTCCGCGAGCTCACCGAGGAGCTGCGACAGGAGCGGGCGCAGCATCGGGAGTTCACGGCCCTGCGCATGGGCGCGGCATTCGTGCAGCTCATCGTCCTGCTCCTCGCGATGCTCGGCCTGCTTCAGGCGGCCAATTTCGAGTTGTTCGCGAAGTGGATGATCGGCGCCGGTCTCGTGCAGCTCGTCGTGATCGCGATGCTGCTCGCGGACCCGCGTCGGTGACCGGACCGCCGCAGAGCACGATCACCCTCCGCGCGCTCGAAGGGCAGCCGCTCGTCCACGACGGGATCCGCTCGATGGTCGAGGCGACCGCGCACGCGATCGCCGAGCGTCAGGGCGTGCGCGTCGTCGCGCTGCGGACCGAGCCGGATCGGATCACGGTGACGCTCGCGGCCGGTCGCATCGAGGCGATCGGTTTCGCCGCCGAACTCCGTCGCCTCACGTCGAGCTGGTACGCCCACAAGTTCGGCGTCGACTCGCTCTGGGGGGATCCGCCTCGCGACGTCGACGACGCGGACTGGTGGAAGCAGGCATGACGGTCACGGCGCGACTCGCACCCGACGTCACGCGCATCGCCGTCGTGCTGCCGTCGTGGGTCGGCGACGTCGTCATGGCGACGCCGGTGTTCCGTGCGCTCCGCGCGCATCGGCCCGACACCCGGATCGTCGCGCTGCATCGACCCGGACTCGCGGATCTGCTCGCGGGCGACGACGCCTTCGACGACGCGATCCCCCTGCCGAAGGTCGGCGCGATCGGCCTCCTCGCGCAGGCGCGTCTCGTGCGGCGTCAGGGGTTCGAGGCCGTCGTCCTGCTGCCGAACAGTCTGCGTGCCGCCCTGCTCGCACGCCTCGCGGGCATCCCGCGTCGCATCGGGTACGCCCGGGATCGGCGGCGCGTGCTGCTCACCGACGCCGTGACGCCGCCGCGCGAGCCGACCCCGATGCCGGCGGTCGACTTCTACGCGACGCTCGGCGAGGCGGTGATCGGCGCCGCGATCACCGATCGCCGCCCGCGCCTGACCGTCACCGACGCCGAGCGCGACGACGCAACGACGCTGCTCGAAGGGGTCGGCCGCCCGTTCGTCGTGCTCAATCCCGGCGCGAGCAAGGTCGCCAAACGCTGGCCGGGCGATCGGTTCGCGGCCGTCGCCGACGCGCTCGCCGATGCGGGCCGCGCGATCGTGCTGAGCGGCTCACCGACGGAGCGTGCGGATCTCGACGCGATCGCGGCCCGGATGCGCGGGCCGGCGACCGTCATCGCGGGTCGCGTGACGCTGGGCAGTCTGAAGGCGGTGCTCGCGGAGGCGGCGCTGCTCGTCACGAACGACACGGGTCCGCGCCACGTCGCCGCGGCGGTCGGCTGCGCGAGCGTCGTGCTGTTCGGTCCGACCGACCCGCGCTGGACGACCCTCCCCGGCGTCCGCGAGCACCTGCTGCGGGCCGAGCCGTTCCTGCCGGAGGACCGGATCGCCGACCGGTTCCCGACCGAGTGCGCGATCGACCGCATCCCCGTCGCCGACGTCGTGTTCGCCGCGCGACGGCTGCTCGACGGGTCAGCCTGACGCGGCCATCGCGGCGCGAAACGCGGCACCGACGGCGTCGGGCAGGCCGCGCCAGTTCGCGAGAAAGCGATCGTGGTCGAGCGCCCGCTGTCGCCGGTACAGGACGTCGAGCGGAGCGCGGCGCATGCCGTCGAG
>JAGQOI010000357.1 GCA_020427625.1 Phycisphaerales bacterium
CGAAGAAGTACGCGAAGACGTAGGCGGCGACGAGACAGACGACGACGGTCTGCCAGAAGTCGATGAAGAAGGCGGTCGCGGTCTCGCTGGTCGACGTGGGCAGGGGCGTCGCGTCGACGCCGCCGAGATCCCACAGCCGCACGCCGCCCGCGCCGGCGAGCGCCCGCGTCTGCGTCAGGCGTTCGAACGCCAGGGCCGTGAGATCGAGCGTCACGACCGCGAAGAGGCTCACGATGACGTAGCCGACCGCGAGCCCGATGATCGCGACGATGCCGTACGCGACGAGGTGCAGCGGCCGGCGCAGGACGTAGGCGTACGAGCGCTGGAGCGCATCGATCGGATCGCAGTTCTCGCATGCGACCGCCGGCCCGAGCAGCACGAATCCGGTGGCGTACAGGAGCAGGAGGAACGTCGCGAGGAACCCGAGCACCAGTGCGAACCCGTAGAGGATGCCTCCGATGACGTTGAGCCACGGCACGGTCGTGAGGAGGCCGAGCAGCGTGATGAGCAGGACGAGGAGGCCGGCGAACACGAGCGGGAGGATGGGCGCGAGCGCGAGGCGCATCGCGGCGCCGGCGGCGAAGTCGATGGCCTGGCGGACCCGCAGGCGTTCCTGGCCCGCGAAGTCGCACGCCGCCATGCGCGAGAGCGCGCCGCCGCCGATCGCGAGAATGAGGAGCGCGATCAGTCCGTACACGGCCGCGAACATCGGGGTGGTCCGCCAGAGTGCGCGGGGGAGGCGGACGAAGAGGTCGGTCGTCGCCTCGAAGACGTCGTCGACGTGCAGGAACAACACGCCCTGCGTGATGCGATGCAGACGCTCGATGACGTGACGCGACGTCGATGCGAACGATCCCTGCGGCATCGCGGCACGGATGCGGGCGACCGTCGCGAGGTACGCGGCATCCTCGGCGGCGATGTCCTCGACGTCCGGCGCCGAGGCCCGACGCGCGCGAACGTGCGCCTCGAGACGATCGATCGTCTCGTCGGGCCGCAGGAGCCACGTGTCCGGTTCGCCCGGCGGGCGGGCGGCGGGATCGTCGATCCGGCTGAGGATCGCGTCGCGCTGCACGCGTTCGAGCACGACCTGATCGTCGACGGTCCACGCGCCGCCGAGCACGCCGCGCGGCGTGTAGGTCGGCGTCGTCGCCGCGTCCCACACTCGTCCGGCGGTCACGAGCGCGGTGACCATGAGCAGGCCGATGACGAGTCGCGGCGGCTGGAGGGCCATGGTGACGGCGCGGAGGATCCGATGGGCGTCGAATCGATGACCATGGGCGGGACGATCGACGGGCGATCGACGTCGAGCATCAGTCACATCGCGTCTCCGAGTCGGTCATGGGTCGGATGCTACCATCGGACGTCGGTTTCATCATCCTCGTCCGCCGGGCGGGTGATCGGGCGTCGGGTCGATGCTATCGTGTAGACGAATCGACGCACTGAGCGGCCGGCCATGGCCGACAGACCGCGCATCCGAAGGAGAACATCCCATGGCATTCGAACTTCCGAAGCTGCCGTACGCATACGACGCGCTGGAGACCGCCATCGACGCGAAGACGATGGAGATCCACCATTCGAAGCATCACGCCGGCTACGTCGCGAAACTGAACGCGGCGATCGAAGGCACGGACCTCGCCTCGCACACGATCGAGGCGATCCTCGGCAACCTCAAGGCCGCGCCCGAGAAGATCCGGGGCGCCGTCCGCAACAACGGCGGCGGACACTACAACCACACCCTCTTCTGGTCGATCATGGGCCCGAAGGGCGGCGGCACGCCGCGCGGCGACCTCGACGCCGCGATCACGAGCGCGTTCGGATCGTTCGACGGCTTCAAGCAGAAGTTCGCGGACGCCGCGGCGACCCGCTTCGGCTCCGGCTGGGCCTGGCTGGGCGTGAAGCCGAACGGTTCCCTGTGCATCTGCTCGACGCCGAACCAGGACAACCCGTTGATGACGGGTCTCGTCGAGTGCGAGTCGACGCCGATCCTCGGGCTGGACGTCTGGGAGCACGCGTACTACCTGCGATATCAGAATCGGCGCCCGGACTACATCGGCGCCTGGTGGAACGTCGTCGACTGGGCCGCGGTCGGGAGGCGGTACGAGAAGGCCCGCGCCACCGCGACGGTCTGAGCGGACCGCCCGCGGCCCCACGCGAATCCGCCGGCGGAACTCCCGAGGGTCCCGCCGGCGGTTCTTGATCGCGGCTCGGGCGGGCATTCGGCGGCCTCGGGAATCGGATTTTCTCGGGGTTCGGGCGTGTCGATGCGCGTCGCCAATGTCTCTCTGGGCGGGGATCCGGTCGAATCCGGGTCGATCCGCCCGGTAGGATGCGGGGAGTGACGAAACGGGCCGCGACCGGCGAGGGTCACGTCGCGGGCCACGGATCTGGAGGGAACAACCGATGCCGATTCAGGACAACCGCCTCATCCAGTTCTATCCGCCCGATGGCATCGGCCTGGGCGAAGACGATCTGCTGCTCCGGCGGCTGGACTGCATCGACCGTCTCGGGACGCTGTTCACGCTGCGTCTGGATCTCTACAGCACCCGGAACCTGGAGACGGACGGTTCGACGTCGCTCACGGATCTCATGGGGACGGCCGTGAAGGTTCGGGTGAACCTCGAGGATGCCACGGGCGGCGAGAACGGCGTGCGGTGGTTCCACGGGATCATCGCCGAGTTCGCCCAGGTGCATTCGGACACGTCGAACTACTTCCAGTACGAGGCGGTGGTGGTGCCGGAGGTCTGGCTGCTCACGCAGAACCGCGACTGCCGCATCTTTCAGGCGCCGCCGAACTCCGCACTCGACATCGTCACGACGGTGCTCGGGGAGCATTCGATTCCGCTCATCAACTCCGTCGATGCATCGCGTCACCGCGACCGCAAGTACTGCGTGCAGTACCGGGAGTCCGACTTCGACTTCATCTCGCGTCTGCTCGAGGACGAGGGTCTGTATTACTACTTCGAGCACCTGGAGGCCGGCTGCTCGATGGTGCTCTGCGACGGTCCGGAGGATCATGACGCCTATCCCGGGTACGACACGGTGCTCGACGGCGGGCGACCGACCGACGACATTCCGGGCAAGACGGTGACGGCGCGTTCGGTGCGGCATCGCTATCACGCATCGCGCTACATCGTGACGGACTACGACTACCTCGCGCAGTCGAACCGGAATCCGTCCGCGGTCTCCGCGAGCCAGACGGCGACCTACGATGTCGTCGAGTATCCCGGCAACTTCCACCGACCGAGCGATCAGACCGCGCAGGTGACGGACTACGCCGATCTGCGCCGCAAGTCGGTCGAGACGCGGACGCAGGTGGTCGCCGGCACGTCGTCGTCGACGGGTCTCGTGAC
>JAGQOI010000358.1 GCA_020427625.1 Phycisphaerales bacterium
GCGGGTGAGGCGCCGCACGCCTACCGGTCGATGCTCGCGGGCGGCGTGAACGTGGCGCTCGGCACGGACAGCATCCTGTGTCTCGATACGCCCGACCGCATCAGCACGCTGGATGAGATGCGGCTGCTCCGCCGACGTGACGGCACGGACCCGGTGACGTTGCTCGCGATGGCGACGATTCACGGCGCGCGGGCGCTCGGGTTCGACGAGGGACTCGTCGAATTCTCGCCGGGACCGATGCTCGGCGTGCTGGCGGTCGACGGCGCGGGCGACGATCCGCTGGACGCGGCCCTGCGCGGGAACGCGCCGCCACGCTGGGTCGCCGGGCCGTTCCCGTGTCCGCCGGATGCGTTGCGATGACGGCGCGCTTCGTCGACTTCGCGGTGGATCCCGTCACGCTGGCGCGTCGACTGCTCGGTCAGCGTCTCGTGCGCGTGCTCGACGGCGAGCGGGTCGCCGGGCGCATCGTCGAGGTCGAGGCGTATCTCGGCGTGTCGGATCGCGCGGCTCATTCGCGTGGGGGTCATCGGTCGGCCCGGAACGAGTCGATGTTCTGCGCCGGCGGGCACCTGTACGTGTACTTCACGTACGGCATGCATTGGTGTGCGAACGTGGTCTGCGGCGCCGTCGACGAGCCGGTCGCGGTGCTGCTTCGCGCGGTCGAGCCCGAGGAGGGCCTCGAGTCGATGGCCCGTCGTCGTCCGAAGGTCTGCCGCGAGACGGACTTGTGCTCCGGTCCGGCCCGGCTCGCCCAGGCGTTCGGCATCGACGGGACGCTTGACCGGATCGATCTTCGTACATCTAATGTGATGTGGATCGAGCGGATTCGCCGAAGGGCGGTTTCGTCGCGTCTGGTGGTTCGCGGCCCGCGGATCGGGGTCGGGTATGCCGGGGACTGGGCCTCGCGTCCGTTGCGGTTCCACCTGCGGGACAACCCGCACGTCTCGGGGCCGCGGCGCTCGGGCGGAGAACGATCGGGATCGAAGTAGACCGGGCGGTCGGTCCGATCCCTAGAATGACGCGTTCGTCCGAGGGGTCGGGATTCGGGTCGGGTGTCGCGGAGAGCGAGAAGCAGGATCATCGTCCATGACCACCGTGCAGCAGCATGAGCCGGACTGGGAGCAGATGCGCCGGAGCGCCGGGCCGTATCCCATCGAGGCGTTCAACTTCGTTCGCGAGGGTCTGAGCTACACCGTGCAGCGACTGCACGAGGACTACGAGACGCTGCCGGAGATCGACCGGCACATCTCGGGCCAGCAGTTGTGCATGGGCCTTCGGGACTTCGCGATCCAGCAGTACGGCATGCTCGCGCCGGTCGTGCTGGATCGCTGGTTCGTGCGGCGGACGGACGACTTCGGGCGCATCGTCTTCGCGATGATCGACAGCGGACTCATGTCGAAGACGGAGAAGGACAACGTCGACGACTTCCGCATGGTCTACGATTTCGACGAGGCGTTCTGTCCGACGGAACTCGCCCGCTGGATCGGCGTCGAGCAGCCGAGCGACCGGATCGTGCGCTCGTCCTGACCGGCCCCAGGCCGCGCGACCGGTGACCTTCGGGCGGGCCGCGGACGGGCGCGGGGTGTCGTCCGGGGCGTCCGGACGGTACGCTGTCGGGCTATGGCGGGACGCCCTCGCAGCCAGAAGCCGAAGACGACCGCGAGTCGATCGTCGTCGACGCCCGCGACCGAGTCCGGCGATACCGCCGCACCGGACTATGCATCACTCCACATCTGGCAGTTCCAGCCCGTGCGCGACGTCCTGTGGGTGGGCGCGGTGCTCGCGTTCCTGTGGGTCGGATACCTGCTGAGCGCCGTGACGGTGCCGCTGCTCGTGGCGTTGCTGCTTGCCTACCTGGTCGAGCCGCTCGTCCAGCGGTTATCGGCGCACCCGCGTCTGAGTCGGCCGGTGGTGGTCGCGGCCCTGCTGTCGACGGTCGGCGTCGCGGTCCTCGTCGCCGTGCTCATCACGACGGTGCTCGTCGTGAACCAGACGAACCAGTTGCTCACGAAGCTCGCGGACGGGACGTACCAGGCGAAGGCGCGTCAGCTCGCGACGACGGCGTCGGCGTGGGTCGATGATCTCAGCGCGCAGGCGTCGGGCCTGTTCGGCGCCGGCGACGCCGGGTCCGGCGCGGCCACGGGTCCAGAGGACGCCGGCGCGACGTCGCCGCCCGTGCCCGCGCCGAACGCGGGGGACGGCGAGGCGTCGTCCGGCGCGTCGGACGAAGCGAATGCGGAGGCGCCGACGGGTGCGGGTGCGGATGCCGGCACGCGTCCCGACGCGCAGGATGCGCACGTGCGGGCGATCGTGCGCGAGGAGTTGGCGAGGCTGAACGGTTCGGACGCGGGCGCGGCGCGTCCGGCGGAGCGCCGCCCGATGGACTGGCTCGCCCTCGTGCGCGGTGCGGGCGGGCAGGTCTGGGGCGTGTTCCTGCGGATCCTCGAACTCGGTCTGCTCACGTTCCTCATTCCGTTCTACTTCTACTTCTTCTCGGTGTCGTACCCGGCCGTGCTCAACTTCGGGCGCAAGCTGCTGCCTCAGCGGAACCGCAAGCGGACGCTCGACCTGTTCGGCAAGATGGATCGGGTCGTCGCCGGGTTCGTGCGCGGGCGGATCATCATCAGCCTCATCATGGGTCTGATGCTGGCGATCGGCTGGGGCTTCTGCGGCGTGCCGTACGTGATTCCGCTGGGTCTGGCGATCGGGGTGTTCTGCGCCGTCCCGTACCTGGGCGGCATCGGCATTCCGATCGCGATCCTGCTGCTCGCGTTCGATCAGCTCGGTCTGCCGGTGGGCGAGCGCATGAGCTGGCTGTGGATCGTGCTCGGCCCGACGGTCGTGTTCGGCGTCGTGCAGCTCTTCGAGGGCTACGTGCTCACGCCGCTCATCGCGGGCAAGGCGACGAACCTCGATCCCGTCGCGATTCTCGTCGCGGTGCTGGCGGGCGGGAGCATTCTCGGCGTGTTCGGGATGCTCATCTCGATCCCGATCGCGGCGTGCCTGAAGATCGTGTGGATGGAGATCCTGCTCCCGCGCATCCAGCGATGGACGCGTGGCGAGGTGGAGGATCCGCTGCCGATCGAGCGTTGACGACGATCAGCGCCGCTTGCCGCCGCGGGACTTGAACTTGCTGCGCCCGCTCGTGGTCTTCGTCGACTTGCGGCCGCCGAGTCCCGGCAGGTTGCGGACGCCGGGGATCATGTCGGGATCCATCGCGCTGAGTTCGCGCATCGCCTTCATCTTCCCGCCGGCGCCGAGCCCGGACATCTGCCTGGTCATCTTCTGCATCATCTCGAACTGCTTCGTGAGACGGTTGACCTCGATGACCTCGGTGCCGGAGCCCTTCGAGACGCGTCGGATGCGGGACTTGTTGAGCAGGTCGATGTTCTCGCGTTCGGGCGGCGTCATGGCGTTGACGATGCCTTCGAGCCGGTCGAGCTGCTTCTCATCGACCTCGACGTCCTTGAGCATGGACCCGACGCCGGGCAGGAGTCCGAGGAGTTGCTTCATCGGTCCCATGCGTCGGATGGTGCGGAGCTGCTTGACGAAGTCGTTCATCGTCAGCTTGCCCTGGGCCATCTTGGCGGCGATCGCCTCGGCCTCCTCCTCGGAGACCTCGCGCTGCGCCTTCTCGACGAGCGAGACGACGTCGCCCATGCCGAGGATGCGGCTGGCCATGCGTTCGGGATGGAACTCCTCGAGGGCGTCGAAGCGTTCGCCGACGCCGATGAACTTGATGGGCGCGCCCGTGACCTGCTTCACGGACAGGGCGGCGCCGCCGCGCGTGTCGGAATCGAACTTCGTGAGGATCACGCCGTCGATCTCGAGGCGCTCGTGGAAGACGCGGGCGGAGTTCACCGCGTCCTGTCCCACCATGGCGTCGACGACGAGGAAGACCTGGTGGGGGTGGAGCGCCTGGTTGACCGCGGCAAGCTCGCCCATGAGTTCGTCGTTGATGTGGAGTCGACCGGCCGTGTCGAGGATGAGCACGTCGATGTCGGCGTCGCGGGCCGCCTTGAGGGCGCGCTGACAGACGCCGACGGCGACGCCGACCGCCTGCCCGTAGGCCGCGCACTTGTCGGGCTCGCCGTAGAATTGCACGACGCCGTTGCCGGAGGCCTGTTCCTGGACCTGCTCGCAGACGGTGCGAAGCTGTTCGACGGCGGCGGGTCGCTGGAGGTCGGCGGCGACGACCATGGTGCGTTTCCCGCCGGCCTTGAGGTAGGCCGCGAGCTTGCCGCACGTCGTCGTCTTGCCGGACCCCTGGAGGCCGCACATCATGACGATGGTCGGTCCGGGGGAGACCATCATCACGCCGGGATCGACCGGACCCATGAGGTCGACGAGCTGCCGGTGGACGATGCCGATCATCTCCTGACCGGGCTTGAGGCTCTTCGTCACGTCGGCGCCGAGCGCGTCCTGGACGACCTGCTCGCAGAAGGTCTTCACGACGTCGAGGTGGACGTCCGCCTCGAGCAGGGCGGTGCGCACGTCGGCCATCGCCTCGCGCACGTTCGCCTCGCTGATGCGACCGCGCCCGGACAGGTTCCGGAAGGCCAGTTGAAACCGATCGGACAGACTCTCGAACATGGATCGACCGCTCCGCAGGGATGGGTTCGCGGCCAGGGGTGACAGGTCGGGGAGTCTAGCAGCGTCGCCGATCCGCGGCCAGCGTCAGGGCCGTTTCGCGGCGATCCAGTCGTGCAGGCGACGCGCCGGCCAGGCATTCACGCACCGGTCCGCCGTGAGCCACCCGCGCCGACCCGTGAGCACGCCGTAGCGGAGTTCATCGAAGTGCTCGGCGCCGTGGGCGTCGGTGTTGATCGCGATGAGCGCCCCCGCCTCGACGGCCGCCCGGACATGGGTGTCGCGGAGGTCGAGACGCACGTTGTTCGCGTTGATCTCCAGGGCCGTGTCATGTTCGACGGCGGCGGCGATGATGACGTCGAGATCGAGGTCGAGTCCCTCGCGGCGTCCGACGAAGCGACCCGTCGGATGGCCGATGATGTGGACGAGCGGGTGACGGACCGCGGCGAGGATGCGCGCGGTCGCCTTGGCGCGGTCCTGCTTGAGCGAGACGTGCGGCGACGCGACGACGAGGTCGAGCATCGCCAGCGTCTCGTCGTCGTAGTCGAGGTCGCCGTCGACGAGGATGTCGACCTCCGCTCCGGCGAGCACGCGGATGCCCTTCGTCTTCGCGTCGACGGCGCGGATGGCGTCGACGTGCGCGCGGAGCCGCTCGACGTCGAGACCGTTGGCGAGCACGCTCGACCTGGAATGATCGGTCACGGCGATCGTGTGATACCCGCGGCGCTTCGCCTCCGCGACGAGCGCCTCGATCGACAGACGCCCGTCGGATGCGGTCGTGTGCGCGTGCAGTTCGGCGCGGATGTCGTCGCAGGTGATGAGGTCCGGCAGCGCGGCCGTGAACTCGCCGCGATCCTCGCGAAGCTCCGGCGGAATCCACGGGAGGTCGACAGCGGCATAGATCTCCTCCTCGGTGCGGGCGGCGACCGGCGCGATGCCGCGACGCTGCGGCGCCTCGTCGTGCGTGCCGTCGTCGGGAAACAGCCCGTACTCGTTCAGACGCAGGCCGCGCTTGACGGCACGCTCGCGCAGACGCACGTTGTGCTGCTTGGACCCGGTGAAGTAGAGCAGGGCGGCACCGTAGGACGCCTCCTCAACGACGCGCAGGTCGACCTGGAGCCCGGAGCCGAGACGCACGGCGCTCTTGGTCGCACCGGCGGCGAGGACCTGCACGACGCCGTCCATGGTGCGGAACGCCTCGCCCGCGGCATCGGGGTCGGTGGTCGCGACGAGCAGGTCGATGTCGCCGATCGTCTCGCACCCGCGCCGCAGCGATCCGGCGAACGCGGCCTCGATCACGCCGGGTACGGCGCGGAGGGTCGTGAGCATCGACTCGGCGACCGGCAAGGCCGCGCCGAGACGCACGCGATCGGCCGAGGTCTCCAGGAACGCCAGCGCCGTGCGGATGTTCTCGACGGTCTTCGCACCCATGCGGGGCAGTTGTTCGATCACGCCGGCGTCCATCTGCGCCCGCAGCGACGCGACGTCGGTGACGCCCGCCTGCTCCCACATGAGGCGCACCGTCTTCGGACCGAGTCCCGGCACGGCGAGGATCGCCAGCAGGCCGGCGGGCACGGCGGCCTTGAGGGTCTCGTGCTCGGTGATGTGACCGGTCTCGAGGTACTCGCTGATCTTCTTCGCCGACTTGTCGCCGATGCCTTCGTAGGTGGTGAGGTCCTCGCCGCGCTCGACGAGCGTGCGGACGTCCGTCGACAGGTCGGCGAGTTCGCGGGCGACGCGGGCGTGCGCCGAGACCCGGAACGAGTTCGCGCCCTGGAGCGCGAGGATGTCCGCCATCTCCTGGAAGATCGTCGCGAGTTCGGTGTTCGTGGACATGCGCGGCATTGTACCGGCGCGCCCACCCGTCCTCAGCCGACGTCGCCGAGTCCCAGCGCCTCGCCGTGCGCCTTGAGCAGGCGCCGGCGCAGCAGGGCGTTCTCGGGTGCCGCGAGTCGGGGATCGCGCTCGATCCACGCGATGGCGTCCCGGCGGGCCATCCGGAGCAGTTCGAGATCGCGGGGGAGATCGGCGACGAGGAACGGTGCGAGCCCGGACTGGCGGGCGCCGAACAACTCGCCCGGCCTGGGTATCTCCAGGTCCTTCTCGGAGATGATGAATCCGTGCGTCGTCGACTCGCTCGCATCGAGACGGGCCTGGCCGTCCTCGGTCACGGGATCGGCGATGAGCACGCAGAGACTCTTGCGCTCGCCGCGCCCGACCCGCCCGCGCAACTGGTGGAGTTGGGCGAGCCCGAAGCGGTCGGCGTGTTCGATCACCATGACGGATGCGTTGGGAACATCGACGCCGACCTCGATGACCGTGGTCGCGACGAGGACCTGGGTCGCGCCGTCGCGGAACGCCGTCATGACGCGATCCCGTTCGGCGCGATCGAGTCGTCCGTGCATGGTCGCGACGGCGCATTCCCGGAACGCGCCCTGCGCGAGCGCTTCGGCGTGCGAGTGGACGTCCTTGAGTCCGGTCGCGGATTCCTCGATGGCGGGCACGACGACGTAGGCCTGTTCGCCGCGATCGAGGCGCGTGCGCACGTAGTCGTAGACGTTCGATGCCTCGATCGCGGGCACGACGCGGGTGACGATCGGTTGCCGTCCCGGGGGCATGGCCTTGATCGTCGACAGGTCGAGGTCGCCGAACACCGTGAGCGAGAGCGTGCGGGGGATGGGCGTCGCGGTCATGACGAGGACGTGCGGCATCGCGGTCGGCTCGCCGGCCTTGCCGCGCAGGGAGGCGCGCTGCTCGACGCCGAATCGGTGCTGCTCGTCGGTGACGGCGAGGGCGAGGCTGCGAAAGCGGATGGACTCGGTGAGCAGGGCGTGCGTGCCGACGACGATGTCGACGTCGCCGCCCTCCAGCGCCGCCTCGATCTCCCGGCGCTGGGCGGCCGGCATCGAGCCGGTGAGCAGTTCGATGCGGACGCGCCCGCCGTGCAGCATCCCGGTGATCGAGCGGAAGTGCTGCTCGGCGAGGATCTCCGTCGGCGCCATGAGACACGCCTGGTGTCCGGACGCCACGGCCATGAGCATGCCGTACAGCGCCACGGCCGTCTTGCCCGAGCCGACGTCGCCCTGGAGCATGCGGTTCATCGGGACGGTCTGCTGAAGATCGGACGCGATCTCGGTGACGACCTGGCGCTGGGCCGCGGTGAGCGGCCAGGGGAACCGGTCGACGATGTGCCGGTCGATCGCGTCGTTGTGCTTCAGCGGGATCGCCGTCATCGTGTCGCGCCGGTGCGCCCGCTTCAGCATGACGCCCAGCTGAAGCAGAAGCAGTTCGTCGAACGCGAGGCGGCGACGACCGACGGGCGGCTCGGACTCGTCCGCGGGACGATGGACCATCCGGTACGCGTCCGCGAGGCGCGGCATCGCGACCTGTTCGCGGTACGCCTCGGAGAGATGATCCTCGATCTGCGCGAGAGCCGCGTCGAGCACGTGCTCGATCGCGCGCTCGATCACCGCGGGCGTGAGCGACTCCGTCGCGGGATAGACCGGGCGCCAGCGATCGGCGGGCGGCGTCTGGTCCGCGTCGCCGGGCGGGCCGTCGAGCGCCGACCACTTCGGGTTCGTGAACTGCATGTAGTCGCCGTGACGCTGCGCCTTGCCGCGCACGCGCAGGGCGAGTCCCGGATGGATGCGATTCCGCAGGTAGGGCGCGTTGAACCAGGTGAGCCTGGCGGTCCCGGTGCCGTCCTCGATGGTCGCTTCGAGGCGGGTGCGCTTGCCGAACCCGGCGACGCGGACGGAGGCGATCTCGCCGGTGACGGCGAGGTTGGCGGTGGCGCCGTGGGTCGGGCCGAGCGCGTCGCCGGCGGCGGCGATCGTCTCCTCGGCGAGCTCGTGCTCGTAGCGCGCGGGCACGTGACGGATGAGATCGGCGACGCTGCGGATGCCGAGGCGCGCGAACGCGGCCGCGCGGCTCGGGCCCACGCCGGGCAGGGCGGCGACGTTCGTGTTCAGCGCGATCTCACGGGTGGGTGTCGACATGGTCGGGTCGGGTCCGGACGGATGACGATATCATCCCGGGCATGCCGCGGCTTCCCTTCGACCCGTCCCAGGCGTCCGGACCGCCTCCCGATCCGCCTCCCGCGCGTCGGGAGCGGAAGCGTCTCGCGGGCGTCACCGATGCCGCCCAGCTCACGGTGACGCAGGTCGCCGACCTCATCAAGGACACGCTCGAACAGCGTCTGCCCTCGCCGCTGCGGGTGGTGGGGGAGGTGTCGAACTTCTCCGGGCGTCATCACTGGTACTTCTCGTTGAAGGACGAGACCTCGGTGCTCAGTTGCGTCGCCTGGGCGTCGTCCGCGCGTCGATTCGGGTTCGTCACGGGGGACGGCGACGAGGTGGTCGCCCGCGGACACGTGAGCCACTACGCGCCGCAGGGACGCACGCAGTTCTACGTCGACGCCCTCGA
>JAGQOI010000359.1 GCA_020427625.1 Phycisphaerales bacterium
CTCCGCATCCGGCACCAAAGGCCCTCGGGCCCGATCCAGTTCGACGATCTCGAAGTGGGCGAGCCGAAGTACGAGTTGCTCGTGATCGGTCCCCGCGACTCCGTCCTGGTCGAGGTGGCGGTGACGTTCGTCGAGGCGGCGCCGCTCGAACTCTTCGACGTCATCATCGGGACGGACGTCGACGGTGACGGCGAGTACACCGACGAGTGGTCGTTCGGCTTCGCGTCCGGTCCGCCCGCCGCGCCGGCGCTCCCCGGTGACCTCACCGGAGACGGCATCGTCAACGCCGCCGACCTCGCCCAACTCCTCGCGAGCTGGGGCGCGTGCGCCGGCTGCCCGGCCGATCTCGACGGCGACGGGGTCGTCGGTCCCTCCGACCTGGCGTTCCTGCTGAGCAACTGGTCCTGATCGATCGAGTCGGCCAGCGCAGACCGTCAACCCGACCCCCGACCTCATCCGAGGTCGGGGGTCGCTTCGTTCACGTCCCGAGAACGCCGCGGACTCCGCGCGGATCGACAGGTGAGATCCGACCCCCGCGACAGGTGTCCTCGTAGGAGGCACCATGTTCGGCCGGAACTCGAAGGCCGAGCACGGCGCGGCACGACATCACTCCCGTCCCGAACCGGACCTCGTCACCAGTTCCTGCCGCGTCGCGACAGCGGGCGGCCCTCGGGCTGGTATCGCACCCACACGTCGTCACGAACGCGCCAGTTGCCCTGCTCGTCCCTGAGGTCTTCGAGTGCCTGCTTCGCCGGATCCGACAGCAGCGAAACGAGCGTCCCCTTCCCCTCGTTGTCGTCCGTGCCGGCAAGGTCGACGACGCCCTGCCCCTCCATGTTCGACTGACCGGCGAGGATGAAGACCTTCAGCGGCCCGGGCTTCGCGGCTTCCGCCGTCGCCGCGCGCACGAACACCGCCGACAGGATGAACGACGTTCTCTCGTCCTTCGTGGTGACCGACCGGCCGCGGCTCGGTTCATGCTCGATCCGGAACGGCCGGTGGGATCATCGCACGGTCCGTCGATCCGGAGCGACTCATTCACCGTCCGACGTACGTCCCGCCAATGATGAAGGCGACGACACCGTTGATGATCACGCCGAGGATCGAGAACACGAGTCCGTGACGCTTCTTCAGGCAGCCGACGACGACCCCGGCCAACGCGATCCCGATGCCGATGCATGCGGACGCGATCCCGAAAGGGCCGAACCACCACGCCAGGAGGAGGCTCAACAAGGCGACGGCCATCGATGCGGTGCCGAGCGCGAACGACTCATCCTTCTTGATGAACCACTTCATTGGGCGATCATTCTACTGCGGCGGGCGCGCCGTCGGGGGGCCGCGAGCACTTCGGGAAGGTCTCCATTGCGGCGACGGGTCCGTTCCCCGGCCGCGTGGCCGGCGTCGCCGTGGCCCCGCACGACCCGTTTTGACGCATTGTGTTGCATGGCACACGATCTGTCGATGGCGGCGAGTTCGTCCCGCGCGTTGCCCGCCGTCGGCGGGTGGCGTGCCTCGCGGGCGGGTCGGGGGCGTCCGGGCGCGACCGAGACGGTCGGGCGGCCGGTACAATGTCGCGGTTCGGAGGGTGAACGGGGAGGGGCGGGCTTGGAAGTCACGACGACGACGACGCTTCTCCTCGACGGATTGCGCGACGAGTCCAACGAGGCGGCATGGTGCGATTTCGATCGGCGCTATCGGCCCATCATCATCGCCTTCGCCCGCCGCCTCGGTCTCAACGAAGAGGATGCCGCGGACGTCGCGCAGTCGACGCTGATTCGTTTCGTGAAGTCGTATCGCGCGGGACAGTACGATCGCACGCGGGGTCGTCTGCGGTCGTGGATCATCGGCATCGTCGCGTGCCGCATCGCGGACCTTCAGAAGTCGCGCGGCGCGCGGCGCGAACACCGCGGCGACTCCGCCATCATCGTCATGCCCGCGGACGATCGCATCAGCGAGATGTGGGACGAGGAGCACCGGCGCGAGGTGCTGCGCCAGGCGTTCAGGGAATTGCGCGAGCAGACGCGAACGAGCGACGCGACGCTCGCCGCGTTCGAGTTGTTCGTCATCCA
>JAGQOI010000360.1 GCA_020427625.1 Phycisphaerales bacterium
CCCACACGAAGACCTTGAAGATGATGAGCGGCACGCCGGCGCCGCTGATCGGCGCGCCCAGCGCCGAGAAGCTCGTCCCGTCCCACTTCGCGATGTAATTCGCGCCGGTCACGCCGCCGATGTCCTGGTAGTTGCCGGCGATGTACAGCGCCTCGCCCGACCCGTCGTCCCACGTCGTCAGGTCCCACAACTGGTTCGAGAACAGCTCGAGCTGCGCGCCGATCGAATGCCAGGCGCGGCCGTCCCAGCGGGCGAGCTTCGCCGTCCCCGCGACGTCGCCGGCAAGATTGAAGTATCCCGCGGCATAGAGGTCGCCGCCGTACCCGGCGATCGCGTATCCCTCGTTGCTGCTCAGGCCCGTGCCCAGCGCAGACCACGAGGTGCCGTTCCATCGCGCGATGCGGTTCGCCGCGATGCCGCCGATGGACGTGAAGCTGCCGCTCGTGAACAACTCCGGCCCGTTGCCGAAGTCCTGGGTCGCGTAGTCGAAGACGACGCCCGGACTCGCGCCGGGCAGGCCGAAGGCCGGATCCCATTCGGGCACGCAGTCGCCGGCGGACAGGGATGGCGCGGCGGCGCCGATCGAGACGGCCGCGAGCGCAAAACAACGAACGAACATGGGGTTCTCCTCTCAGGTGGTCGATCAGGTCCCGGATGGACGCCACGCCATGCTACCGGCGCGGCACGGTTCATCGCGCGGAAATCCGGAATGCCGCTGATGGAACCCGACGCCGGCCCGGTCCACCGGGTCTCACAGCCGTCGCCGATCGGTTTCGGGAATGGGCGCGCCGCACTCCGGGCAGGCGCCGGTCGTGTTCCCCGTGAGATCGAAGTGACAGTGCCGGCAGGACGGTCCCGCGCGAAACACCGACGTTCCGCACTCGGGACAGATGCCCGACGTGTTGCCGGTGAGATCGAACCGGCAGTGCTCGCACACCAGTCCGCCACGGAACACGCCGTGCTTCGCATGGCGCTTCCACACGACGCGGGTGTTCGCCCATCCGTCTCCCAGTCGCGATCCCCGGGCGAGCGTGAGTCCGACGACGAGCGGGAGGAACGGCACGAAGAGAATGAGGTTGCGCTTCCACGACCGCCCGAAGCCGATCGGCTCGAACGTGTCGCGATCCACGACCTGCACGCCCATGAGCGCCTTGCCCGGCGAATGCCCGGCGAACCCGTCCTTCATGAAGAAGAACATCGGCAGCACGAGCCAGCCGAGGGCCAGGCCGATGGCGTCGATCGTGTCCGGCCCGACGGCAAGCGCCATGAGCACGAGCGCGACGCCGACGCCGATGGCGAACGTGACGCCGAACCACAACACCCAGTCGATGACCCACGCGATCTGACGCCGGTTCGCGAACGTGTAGACGCAGCGCCGACACACCGGCACGCCGTACAGCGTCAGCGGACGCCGCATCTTCTTCGATGAACCGCACAACGGACATGCGTTCGTCGACATTCCCCGACCCCCTTCACCATGTCACCGTCGAACACGCCCCGATCCCGC
>JAGQOI010000361.1 GCA_020427625.1 Phycisphaerales bacterium
GACGTGATAGTCGTCGATGAACGGGCCGCCGCGGAGGAGCTTGAGGGCGACGGTGCGGTCGGGCGCGTGACGTCGGGCCTCGAAGACGGTGCCCATGGCGCCGCGTCCGAGTTCGCGGACGATCTCGTAGGGACCGATGGTGCCGCCGGATGGCGAATCGGGCAGGCCGGCGGAGCGGCCGAGGCCGGCGACGATGCCGCCGACGGAGGGACCGGCGCCGTCGAGGGCGCTGAGCAGTTCATCGATGGGCGCGGCGTCGCCGCGCCAGAGTCGGGAGAGGGCGTCGTCGACGCGGTCGGACAGTTCGTCGGATCGTCCCTCGGCCTCGGATGGTTCGTGTTCGTCGGTCACGGGACGACGGTGCCGTTGTCGCCCGTCGGCTGATCGGGTTCGTCGTCGAGGCGACTGGAGCCGGTGACGCGACGACGGAGTTGACGGATGGACCGGAGGAGGAGCATGGCCGCGGCGGGTCTGGAGATGTCGAGCCGCGTCGCGATCTCGGCGGTGGAGAGTTGGTCGAAGAAGGCGAGGGTGATGACGTCGCGGGCGCGTTCGGTGAGTTCACCGATGGCCGCGAGGACCCGACCGGCGTCGTCGACCATCGCGGCGTGACTGCCGGGCGTGACGCCGTCGGCGGAGAGTGCGTGCCAGAGCGGCCCGGGGCAGGAGAGTCCGGCGGTCGAGGCGTCGAGGGAGACGGGGCGTTGCGGCCCGTCGCCGGACGCGGCCCGTCGGCGGAGGAAGTCGGCGACCTTGTTGGACACGATCCGTGAGAGGAACGCGTGCAGGCCGGCGACGGTTCGATGTTCGAGGCGGGCGAGGGCGCTGACGAGGGCGATCATCGAGACCTGGGCGATCTCCTCGACCGCGTGGAACTGGGCCGGGGTCGCGGCGAGGCGGGCGGCGACCATGAGGTGCACCTGCGGCTGCAGCGCCTCGAGCAGTTGGTCGAGCGCATGCCGATTCCCATCCGCGGCATCATGGAGGTGCCGCTCGATGATCTCGTGGGCGTGAGCCATCATTCCCGAGTGTACCATTCGATCGCGCCGGGTCCGCGGGTGATTTTCGACGGCGGTTGCGCACGCCGATCGGCCTGGTCCAGCATGGGCGGCCAGGCCCGTTTCACTCGATCCGCGCGCGCAGTGTCGCCATGAGGTCCATGTTCTCGTGCAGCACGGCGACGATGAGAATCGGTCGATCGCCGCGCACGAGCGCGAAGACACGGTGGTGTTCGCAGCGTGAACTGGTCAGCTCGGGGCGGCTTGTGATGGGCGCTTTGGTACGGGCCTCTCCGCGCGCGAGGTCCTGGAAGTGGCTCGCCAGGAGGGACTCGTACGCTCGGCCTGTTCAAGGCCCCAGGTCCTGAGCGTGTATCGCGCGATGCCGAGGAGGTCGAGTTCTGCGGCGCGGGCGAGCTCGTACTCAGCCATCGACGCTCAGTTCGTGACGGGCTTGCGTGAACACATCGCCGACGGTGCGCGTGCTCGCCCCCCTGGTCCGGGCGTCCGCGATGCGGCGATCCAGCAGGGCCTCGAGTTCGGCCAGGTCGGCGCCGGCGTCGGGCTCGCCAAGCGTTCGGTCGAGCACGAACTCCTTGATCGATTTGCCGCAGAGCGCGGCAAGCGCCTTCAGCCTCTGGTGCTGTTCGGGCGTGACATCGATGGAAATGCGGCTCATGGGGCTCCGGCTTCCTGTCGTTGATCCTCACCCCGAGCATAGCATTGAGCCCACATTCTGTCAAAACAACACAAATGTGGGTCGCTTGTGACCACCCGCGGCCGGCGATTCCCGGACCGCGCACTGCTCGCCTCACCTGGTCCGTCTTCAGACCGCCGCTACTCCTTGCGCCGGCGGTCGGCCGTCTGGTCCCATGATCCCGAGCTGCTTGATGACCGGCGCGACTCCCGGCCCTGCGCGATCAGGACGCGGGCTTGAGGCAGCTTGTTGTTGATCTGTTCCGCGGTGTACCGCATCTCTGGCATGACCCGTTCCGCCATGCGTCCCGCCGGAATGCCATTCCGGAGTTGGACTCGACCTGGGGGCATGGTCAGGGCGCCTCTCGGGGCGATCGTTCAGGCGAGCGGGTTGCAGCACTGCCGGGTGGCGACGGGCACGACGACATCGAGGATTCGGTGGAGGACTTCGATGGGCAGTCCGGTCGCGACGATGTCATGGACGAGCGCGTCGTCGTAGTGTCGGAGGACGGGCGCGGTCTCGGCCTGGTAGACCTGGAAGCGTCGGCGGATGACGGCTTCGTCGGCGTCGTCGTGCCGCCCTTCCTTTTCGGCGCGTCCCTTCATGCGGCGGATCATCTCCTCCTGATCCTCGCAGACGAGGTGGAGGATGCCGAGCACGTCGAGGTGGGTGTCCATGGCGACGGCCTGTCGGGCGCTGCGCGGGATGCCGTCGAGGACGAGCAGATCCGATGCGGGGTTGAAGCGTCCGTCGGCGATGCGCTGTCGGACGTACTGCTCCCAGAGGCGGATGGTGAGTTCGTCGGGGACGAGCAGGCCCTTCGCCGAGTACTCGTGGAACTGCCGCCCCAGTTCGGAGCGCGCGTCGAGCGAACGGAACATGTCGCCGGTCGCGAGGTGGAACAGTCCCGGGATGTGCCCGAGGAGCGTCCCCTGCGTTCCCTTTCCGACTCCGGGCGGCCCGAAGAGCAGCAGTGACCGGAAGCGTTGCGCCATCATGAACTCCTGATCCGCGACCGCCCCGGGCTCAGCACCCGTCTCCCTCGGTCGAACCGGCATGATACCCCGAGACCTCCCGGAGATGGCCGCGGAACGGAGGTCGTCCTCGCCTCTCTCCTGTGGCACGGCGCGGGCAAAGGACGTATGGTCTGCGGACATGCGAGGCCTGACTCGACGGTGGGTGCTGACGGGACCGAAGGACCGCGATCTTCGGCCTCCGGACGGGGTCGATCCCCTGATCTGTCGGGTCCTCGCGGCCCGCGGTTTGACCGATCCGGGAAAGATCCGGGAGTTCTGCACGCCCCGGCTCCTCGATCTCCCCGAACCCGCAACCCTGCCCGGCGCCGACCGCGCTGCCGCCCGTCTCGTCGCGGCCGTGCGCGCCCGGGAGCGGATCGTCATCTACGGCGACTACGACGTCGACGGCATCACCGCGACGGCCATCCTCTATCGGACCATCCGCTGCGTCGCGCCCGACGCCGACGTCCGCACCTACGTCCCCCACCGTCTCGAGGAAGGCTACGGCCTCAACGAGGACGCGATCCGCCAGATCGTCGCCGACGGCGCGAACGTCATCGTCACCGTCGACTGCGGGATCACGGCGCACGGTCCCGCGGCGATCGCGAAGGCGGGCGGCGCGGACCTCATCATCACCGATCATCACAACCTGCCGGACGACGCGGCCGGTCTGCCCGACGCGTACGCGCTCGTCCACCCGCGCCTGCCCGGCGGCGCGTACCCGTTCGGCGAGCTCGCCGGCGCGGGCGTCGCGTTCTCGCTCGCCTGGCGGTTCGCGACGACGTGGACCGGATCCGAGCGGGTCGGCGACGTGCTGCAGAAGACGCTGCTCGACCTGTTGCCGCTGGCGGCGCTCGGCACGATCGCCGACGTCGTGCCGCTCGTGGGTCCGAACCGCGTGATCGCGGCCTGCGGCCTGCGTCTCATCCGCGACACGTCGATCATCGGTCTGCGGGCGCTGATCGAGGCGTCGGATCTCGTCGGCGAGCACATCGATGCGGAGCACGTCGGCTTCCGTCTCGGCCCGCGTCTGAACGCGTGCGGACGGATGGGCCATGCGGGCGAGGCGGTGACGCTGTTCACGACGGACGATCCGGCGATCGCGGCGCCGATCGCCGAGATGCTCGCGAAGATGAACCGCGACCGGCAGCAGACGGAGCGTGCGATCGTCGCCCAGGCCGACGAGATGGCGCGCAACGCGGGCATGACCGATCCGGACCGGCGCGTCATCGTGCTCGCGCACGACGACTGGCATCCGGGCGTCGTCGGCATCGTCTGCTCGCGCCTCGTCGACCGCTACTCGCGCCCGACGATCCTGCTCCAGAGACAGGGCGACGTGTGCAAGGGCTCGGCGCGAAGCATCGACGGATACTCGATTCACGCGGGCCTGTGCGCGTGCGCGGATCATCTCCAGTCGTTCGGCGGACACGATGCCGCGGCCGGGCTGTCGCTCGCGACGGATCGTCTCCCGGACTTCATCGCGGCATTGACGGCGCACGCGAACGCGCACATCGACGGCGAGCAGTTGACGCCGTCGCTGCACATCGACTGTGATGCCTCGCTGCCGGAGTTGCAGATGGAGACGGTGCGTCGGATCGGCGCGTTGTCACCGTTCGGGCGCGACAATCCGCGTCCGACGCTGCGGGTGTGCGAGGTGGTGGTCATGGAGCCGCCGCGACAGATGGGCGGTCACGGCGCGCATCTCTCGCTGCGTCTGCGGCAGGACGGCCCGAACGGTCGCCAGGGGATCCGATGCGTGTGGTGGAATGCGGGCAAGCTGGCGTCGGACCTCGCCGCGGGCATGCGGCTGGACGCGGTGATCGAACCGAAGTTGAACACGTGGAACGGGCGGACGACGGTGGAGGCGGAGATCCGCGACGTGCTCGTGCGGACGTGAGCGACGGCGGGCCGGGAGGCGTGGGGATGCGCATGGTTGCGGGTCCGGTTCGGGGCTTCATCGCGGGCGCGGCGGTGTATGCGTCGTGCCTGGTCTTCATCGAGATCATGTCGCGCACCGGCACCGTGAGCGGCGCATTCGCGGTGCAGGTGACGTTCAAGGCGGTGCTGGCGGGGGTGAGCGTGGTGCTCATGCTGACGGCGGGTCGTTCGCTGGGTCGCTTCGGATGGTGCCGCCCGCGGGCGACGGCGCGGGACTGGATCGTGCCGCTGGCGTCGGGTGTCGGGCTGGGTGCGATCGCGTCGATGCTCGTGCTGGGGTTGGCGACGCCGCTGGCGTTGATGCGGTCATTCTCGTTCGTCGAGCTGGTGCTCGGCATCTGGATCTGGTCGACGGTGACGGAGGAGATCTTCGTGCGGGGGTTGGTGCAGACGTGGATGTCGTCGGGCGGCGCGGGGCGAGGGCGAGGGGTGGTGATCGTGGCGAGCGGGTTGTTCTTCGGCGCGATGCATCTCACGTTGCTCATGCGTGGCGAGGATCACCGAACGGTGGCGATCATCGTGACGATGACGACGTGTCTCGGGTTCGTGTGCGGGTGGTCGCGGGCGCGGACGGGCAGCGTGGTGATTCCGATCCTCGCGCACGGCGGGTTCAACGTCGGCGGCCTGCTCGGCGGCGTCGCGTGGGTCGTCGGCGCGAAGCTGCTCACCTGACCATTGTGGATAACTCGACTTGGGACAGTTCCCGGAACTGTCCCAAATGTGGATAACTCGGTTTGGGACAGTTCCGGGAACTGTCCCAAATCGGAGTCTCAGGTCGTCAATTGGGCGGCGCGGAGGACGCGGCGGAGGCCGGCGTCGTCGTGGACGTCGAACGAGGCGAGGTCCCACGAGTCGACGTCCAACACGCCCCAGCACGCGCCCGAGGCGTCCAGGCACGGCACCACGATCTCCGAACGATCACGAGGATCACACGCGATGTAGTGCGCACCCAGCGCCGACACGTCCTCGACGATCCGGGTCGCCCGCGAAATGTACGACTGCCCGCAGACCCCGTGCAGACCGATCGGTGAACACGCCGGCGCATCCCGACAGCACGCCAGCACCAGCCGCGCGGCATCCGACGCGGCGCGATCCTCGACGTAGAACCCGCACCACGACACGCCCGTCGGATGCAACGCATCCCACAACAGATCGGTCACGAGACGAAGACGCTCGTCACGCGTGCCACGGGTCGGCGCGGCGGCGACGAGCGTCTCATAGTCGCGAGGCATGGTCGGCATGTCCTACGGTAGCACGACCGTCGGACGTCGAACAGGCGGGATCGACCTACTCCTCGATGCCGGTCGCGACCATGCGGTTCGCGCGATCGAGCAGCTCGCGGGCGGCGAGATTGTCGGGCTCGACGGCGACCGCGTCCGCGTACGCCGCGCGGGCCGCGTGCAGGTTGCCGAGACCCTCGAACGACTGGCCGAGGATGATGTTCGGCAGCGCGGAGTCGGGCGCCCGTTCGACGGCCTTGTTGAACAGGCGGGTCGCGGCGGCGGCGTTGCCCTTGTTCTGTTCGTTGAGTCCCTGGAGCAGGTATCCCTCGTACCGTTCGGGCGCGAGGTTGACGAGTCGTGCGCCGCACTGGGCGACGCGCCGGTAGTCGCCGAGATCCCACGAGAGCATCCCGAGCTCCGACCACAGCGCCGGATCGCCGGCGAGCGTGTTCGTGAGGGCGAGGTAGAGCGTGCGCGCCTCGACGCTGCGTCCGAGGAGGGCGAGACAGCGGGCTTCGAGGAAGCGCAGGTCGTCGCGGGTCGCGGGGAGAAGCGTGTTGAGGCGCATGATGGAGTCGTGGCAGGCCGCGTACTGACCGGCCGAGTACTGCGCCCGCGCGACCTCCTCGAGCAGATCGAGGTTGTCGGGATCGAGCATGCGGGCCTCGCGCAGGCGCTCCACGGCTTCAGTTGCGCGACCCTGGAGCAACGCGATCTGGCCGAGCAGGTGGTGCAGCGCGGCATTGTGTTCGAAGTAGGTCAGTTGCTCGGCGATGATCGACTCGGCTTCGTCGAGACGATCGAGGGTGACGAGCGTCTCGGCGCAGGCGAGGAGGTACTGGACGTTCGTCGCGTCGTGGGTGAAGGCGGCGCGATACTCGACGAGGGCGGCCTCGTCGTCGGACCAGCGCTGGTTCACGATGGCGAGGTAGTAGTGCGCCGGGGCGTACTCGGCATCGCGCTCGATGGCCGCCTCGAAGGACCGGGCGGCCGGCTCGAGGCGATGGCTCTCGAGGAAGATGCGGCCCTGCAGCGTGTGGTACTCCGGCACCTCGGGCATGCGGGCGATGGCGACCTCGACGTCGCGCCGGGCCTGGTCGAAGCTGCCGACCTCGAAGGCCTGACGGGCCTGGTCGTAGCTGAGTTGCGCGCTCGCGGCGTTGACGCGTGCCTTGGCGTTGGTGCGCACTTCCTTGCGGTAGCCGGTCGGTTCACCGCAGCCGGTCACGAGGATGCCGGCGGCAAGGACGAGCAGCGCGAGGCGGGGGGTGATCGCCATGGGGGACACTCCAGTCTGAGCAACGAAACACGGGGGCGGCATCGAAGCCGCCCCCGTTCGGGTGAGCGTGGGGATGAGCGCCGATTCCACGGCGCCGGAGGCGGCTACTGCTCGTTGATATCGGCCGGATCCTCGACGACTTCCACGACTTCCGTCGTCTGACCGAACAATCCGGACCGGTTCATGGCCGGGGACTGGTTCGCGTTCGCCCGGCGGCTCGCCCAGACGGTGAGCGCCCGTCCGAGCCACCCGCCGAAGGCCGGGTTGCCGTGCGTCGCCTGCCACTGCGCGACGATCATGGCCGGCGTGAGGTCGGCGTTCGCCGGGTCCGGCTCCTCGATGTCGACGACGGCGGCGATCGGATCGGCCGGCGTGACCTCGACGTCGGCGGCGACGGGTTCCGGGTCGGAGGCCGCGAGGTCGTCGACGGGATCGGCGGCGGTCATGGTCGGGTCGGTCTCGGCGGGCGTGTCGAGTTCGTCGACCGGCTCGTCGTCGGTGTTGAACCACGGGATGTCGGCGGCGACGACGACGGCGGTGAGGCTGTCGCGGGTCGGGGGCACCATCGAGGTCGTGGCGGCGGCGTCGCCGTCGAGGGCGTTGCGGATGATGCGATCGAGGATGACGCGCTCGGTGATCTTCGCCTGGTCGACGCCGGTGAGGCGATCGCGGAAGCGGATCATCTCGGGCTGGTTCTCGATGAGGCGGAGCGAGTTGTTGACGTGATAGAGGGCCTTGGCGGTGTCGCCTCGGTTGAGGGCGGCGATCGCCTCCTGGTTGTAGTGCGTCGTCATCGACGAGCGTCCGAAGGGCAGCAGGCCGGAGCGGGCGCCGACGCGCACCGTCTCGATGTAGTCCTCGGACGCGCGGCCGATGCCGGCGAGCACGCTGTCCTTGATGATGTTGGGCGTGATGAGGAAGATGATCTCGTCGCGATCGACCTTGTCATCCTGGCCGCGGAAGGCGGCGCCGATGATCGGGATGTCGCCGAGCAGCGGAACCTGCCGGCGGGTGATGCTGGTCGACTCGCGGAACAGGCCGCCGAGGACGAGCGTCTCGCCGTCCTTGAGGCGGACGTTCGTGGTGATCTCGTTGGTGAGTTCGTCGGGGATGGTGACGACGGCGCTGTTCGCATCGGTGACGGTGCGCAGGCTCGCCTCGGAGACGCTCGGCGCGATCTCCATGCGGATGCTGCCGTCGCGCGAGATGAACGGGCGGAAGACGAGCTGGATGCCGGTGTCGAGGAACTCGACGGTCTGCGTCGTCGTCGTCTCGGTCGCCGTCGTCGACAGGTAGCCGACGCGGGCACCGACGAGCACCTGGGCCCGCTGGCGGTTGAGGGCCATGATCTTCGGGCGGGCGAGGACGGTCGTGTCCGTGACCTCGTCGAGCACGCGCAGGAACGCGGCGACGTTGTCATGGATGATGCCGACCTTCAGCGTGCCCGGACCCTCGGTGTTGCCCGGTCGGGACGAGACGCCACGCCCGCGCCCCTCGGGCGGCTGGAAGCCGCCGACGGCGGATCCGCCGAGGAGGTCGTTCACGGCCGACAGCGGGTTGGAGAGGTCGGTGAAGTTGAAGTTGCCGATGATCGAGAAGTCGACGCCGAAGGCGGCGCTTTCGTCGAGGGTGGTCTGAAGGATGGACGCCTCCACGAGGACCTGCTGCGGGGGCGTGTCGATGTCGTCGAGGAGGGACGCGATGGATTCGACGTTCTCGGCGTAGTCGTTCACGACGACCTTGGCGGAGAAGGCGTAGCCGTCGGCGCCGCCGGAGGAGATGTCGGGCTTGAAGCCCTCGGGCACGTCGCCGCGGGCGGACGCCTTGCCGACGTCGCTGAGCAGCGGCGTGATGAACTCGAGCGCGTCGCCGGCGGAGACGTGATCGAGTTCGAAGATCCGGGTGACGGCCTTGCGCTTGGCCTTCTCGATCTCCTCGAGCTCGCTCAGCGTGTACACGTACACGAAGTTGCCTTCCTCGATGTACCCGTAGCCGTTGGCGCGGAGGATGGCGTCGAGCGCCTCGTAGAACGTGACGTCGAACAGGTTCGCCGTCACCGTCCCCGAGACGTTCTTGCTCGTGATGATGTTCTTCTGGCTCTGGATCGAGAGCATCTGGAGGACCTCGGCGAGGTCCGTGTCCTTCACCGACAGCGCCTCGACGACGCCGTAGTCGGTGACCTCGACCTGCGGATCGGCGGCATCCTGTGCCGCCGCCGGTGCGGTCGCGAGCAGGCTTCCGCCGACGGCCAGCGCGATGCCGATGCAGAAGCGTGCGCCCGTTGTTGCGTTGATCGTGCCCATGGTGGCAGCTCTCCCACCTCTCCGGCCTGACCCCGTCGAACACGCCCTGGAAGGGTCCACGGTCGCTTCGCGTCTGATGCCCGCAGGCCACGCCTGCGAACGCTCGTCGAACGGGGGACGACCCCGCGGGTCCGGTCGAGAGGACTCTGGTGGTTCCTCGACTGGTCCTGTCAACGTCGGGTCGTTCGCCGAGCGACTTGCCCGCTTCAGGCGAGCCGGATCACGGACGGTTCACTCTGGGCAAGCCGCCCGGAGCCGCCGGTCCGTCGACCGCATCGGGGCGCCTCGCGCCGTCGTTCTTATCGGGCGTCGTCGACACGCTCGCCGGGACGTCGTCGCCGGCGATGGCGGTGCGCGGGTAGTTCGTGATGAGGCGCAGACGGGCCCAGATGAGCAGGCCGGCCGCGAGCACCAGGGTCCACTGGAGCATCGCGCGACGGCGACGGACGCGGCGACTGGTCAGTCCGGGGGACGCATGCGGCATGTCGACTCTCCTCACCATCCGAATTCCGGGTTCGTCTCGACCCGCACGACCGTCCGCGATTCGGGCACGAGGCAACTCGTCGATGCCGCCGACACGAGCGCGGGCGCCTCCGTCGAGCGCAGAAGCGGCGCGTCGACGAGCGCCGGCGGGTCGGGCGGCGTCATCGACGCCCACATGAGCGCGCTCCCGCCGGTGACGACGATGCCCACCGTCGTCGCCGCGGCACCGAGACGCAGGACCCGTGGGTTGCCGAGCATCGCGTCCTCCGATCCGATCGCGCCGTCGGCGTCGTGCGTCCGGCCACTCGTCGTCATCGGTCGATCGCGGGCGCGGTTTCAGCCCCGGCGGTCGATCCGGACCGATGGGGTTCCGTTCGCTCAGCCGCCCTCGTCCTCGTCGGCGACGAGTCGGGCGATGGTGAGTCGTCCGGTGAACGCGGAGACGGTGATGACGAAGGAATCGCCGACGTCGCTGGTGATGGTGATGGTTCCGCCGACGCCGGGATCCCCGGCCTCGTCGATGGTGCCGCCGAGTTCGTCGTACGTCGCGAAGCGCGCCCCGTCGTCGAGGTCGACGTCGGTGATCGAGATGCCTTCGAAGCGGGTGTCGGTGGTGTAGCGGACGACGTAGCGGCCGAGCGC
This sequence comes from Phycisphaerales bacterium, assembly GCA_020427625.1. Lineage (GTDB taxonomy): Bacteria > Planctomycetota > Phycisphaerae > Phycisphaerales > SM1A02 > JAGQOI01. The sequence continues at coordinate 10,580 of JAGQOI010000361.1, forward strand.
TCCCGCGACGGCCAGCGGATCGTCGATGTAGTCGGCGGTGTCGGGGTCGAAGTCGTCGTCGAGTTCCGCCTGCGTCAGGCGCACGATGCAGTAGCCGGACCCGTCGTCGTAGAAGTGGACGCGCCGGTATTCCTGGTGGGCGAGGGCGTCGGACTGCGCGAAGCTGAGGTCCGCGATGAGCAGGCGGGCTGCGGCCTGGAGGGCGAGGTCGTCGCGACTCACGATCTGCGGAACGAGCAGGGCGCCGGCGATTCCGAGGATGCCGATCACGATGAGCATCTCGACGAGCGTGTATGCCGCGCGCGACGGACGGGACCTGCGGATCGACGTCATGACTTCTCCTCCCGCGCCCGGTCGGGCGCGACGGCGTCTCATTTCGAGGCGCGGCCGACGGCGTCCGCGAGTTCGCGGACGTTCGAGACGGCGATCTTCAACTGTCCCTGTTCGAGGGACTGCCGGAGCCGCTCGAGGTTCGTGTCGAGCGACTCGATCGCGGTGATGAGTTGCCGGCGCTGGCTGCCCGCGTCGGGGATGCCGGGCGCGGCCGACGCGGACTGCGGTCCGAACGGACGGTCGGCCGACACGAGCATCCAGACGACGGCGCCGA
>JAGQOI010000362.1 GCA_020427625.1 Phycisphaerales bacterium
CGGCGACGCGGAGGATGACCTCATCGCCGACGACCGTGCGGTCGCGGACATCGATCGCCGCACCGGAGGCGACATCGCCGACGCGTTTCCAGCCGTCACCGATGGGATCGTCGGTGCCGAGGTTGGGACCGAACACGGCGACGGGACCGGTGGCGCGCCCGCGCTGGCCGGGGGTGTCGGGGGACACGAGGGCGGCGGCGTTGCGCGGGTACTTGATGATGCCGTAGGTCGTGTTCGTGAAGGCGCGGGTGGACAGGTCGACGCGAAGGAACCCGCGTCGCTCACCGGTGACGGTGACGATGGTTCCGGGCGTGAGAATGGCGAGCGGGTAGAACTGCTCGTCGGCATTGGCCCGGACGGGCACTTCGGCGGCGCCGACGATGACGGCCTCGTAGGGTGCCGCGTCCTGCGCCCCGGCGGGCGTCACGGCGGCGGCGACGAGGGCGAGCACGACGGGCAGGGCCCATCGGGCGATTCGGGGCGGCAAATGCATGGCAAGCTGCGAATTCATGCGGAAACTCCTTCGATCGTGCCGCGCTGAGCGTAGCCGTCGGACGGTGACCGGGCAACCGCGATCATCCGGGTTGGCGGGCAATGGGCGCAAGCGGGCGATGGTGTTACCTTCCGTTCCATGCGCATCGGACATCGTGCTTGTGTGGTCGCTGTTTCGGCAGCGGGATTGTGGTTGGTCGGCTGCGCCTCGCCGCTGGACGGCGGTCGGGGCGCGGACGCGTCGTTGCGTCAGGTGCTGGATCAGGCGCTGGCGCGGGAGTTGAACGGCGTCCCGGCGACACCGATGCCGCGGGAGACGTCGCTCATGGCGTCGCCGGTGGAGCAGGAACTGGCCGCGCGCCGGACGGAACTGGACCAGCTTGGTCCGGCGATCGCGGACGACGTGCCGCTGCCGTCGCTGGACGTCGATCTGACGGGTTCGGACCAGTCGGTGGTGGAGCTTGATCTGCGGGGCGCGATTCTGGCGGCGGTGACGCACAATCTGGGTCTCGAGGGCGTTCGGCTGGTGCCGGCGATCAACGAGGCGGATGTCCGGATCGCGGAGTCGGTGTTCGACTTCGAGTTCCTCGCGAGCGTGGACCTGGCCCGGATCGACCAGCCGACGACGGCGACGGCGATCAACGGCGTCGTGCTCGGCACGCCGGTGATCAATCGCGACAACTACAACTTCGAGACCGGTCTGCGCAAGACGTTCCGGACCGGCGGGACGGCGTCGCTCACGACCCACCTGATGCGGGCGCACAACCGGACGAGCGCGGTGTCGCTCGTACCCGACCCGCAGTATCTCGCGTCGGTGGACCTCTCGGTCGCCCAGCCGCTGCTGCGCGGGTTCGGCGAGGCGGTGAACACGGCGCAGATCCGCATCAGTCGCAACGCCCAGCGTCGGGCGGACGAGGACGTGCGGGTGACGCTCCTGCGCCTGGCCGCGGACACGGAGTCGGCGTACTGGACCCTGTACTTCGCCTGGCGGAACCTCATCGTCCAGGAGTGGCTCGTCGGTCAGGGCGTCCGGGTGCGTGACATCTTCGCGGCACGTCGCCAGATCGACGCGATGCCGGCGCAGTATGCCGATGCGGTGTCGCGGGTCGAACAGCGTCGGGCCGCGGTGGTTCGCGCGCGGCGCGAAGTGCGACGGGCGTCCGACCAGTTGAAGGCGCTGCTGCATGAGCCGTCGTTCCCGGTCGGCTCGGAGACGCTGCTCGTGCCCGGCGAGGCGCTCGGCGACACGCCGCTCGGGTACGACCTGGGGGACACCCTGCGCACCGCGATCGGGCGGCGACCGGAGATCGAGCAGGCGATGCTGGCAATCGACGATGCGGACATTCGTCGCCTCGTCGCGGAGAACGGCACGCTGCCGCAGCTCGATCTCTCGGCGCGGCTGTCGTTCTACGGTCAGGACGACCGCTTCGGGCCGTCGTACGCGAACACGTTCGACGACCAGTTCGTGGACTACGCGATCGGCCTGAACTTCTCGTACCCGATCGGCAATCGCGGCCCGGAGGCACGTCTGCGCCAGTCGCGACTGCTCCGCTCCTCGGCGGTCGTGAGCTACAAGCAGACCCTTCAGAACGTCGTGCTCGACGTGAAGAACGCACTGCGCGACGTCGTCGCCAACTACGAACTCATCGGCGCCAACCGGTCCTTCCGCATCGCCGCGGCGGAGAACCTGCGCGTGCTCGAGGTGCAGGAGACCATCACCGGCTACTCGCCGGAGTTCCTGAACCTCATGTTCCAGCGCCAGGACCAGATGGCGCAAGCCGTCGCCGAGGAGGTTCGCGCGAAGGTCAGCTACCGCATCTCCCTCGCCGAACTCCATCGCGCCATGGGCGTCGGACTCGAGAAGAACCAGATCGATGTCGATGTCGCCGATGACCGGGCGGATGATGGCATCGATCCGTGAGCCGGATGACGATGCGATCCGCGACGCGGCCGCGCGCCTGCGACGCGGGGACGTCGTCGCCTTTCCCACCGAGACCGTCTACGGGATCGGCGCCTCGACCTTCGATGCCGCTGCGATCCGACGCGTCTACGCGCTGAAGGGACGACCCGACGACAATCCGCTCATCGCCCACGTCGCCGATGCAGATGGTGCCGCGAGACTGACGGATGCCTGGCCGGTCGCGGCGACGGCGCTCGCGGCGGCGTTCTGGCCGGGTCCGCTGACGATCATCGTGCCTCGCGCCGCGGGTGTACCGGACGCGTCGACGGCCGGACGGGCGACGATCGCGATCCGCTGTCCGCGTCACGACGTGGCGAGGCGTCTGCTCGGCGCGTTCGGCGGTCCGATCAGCGCGCCGTCGGCGAATCGATCGGGTCACGTGTCGCCGACGACGGCGGCACACGTCGCGTCGGACTTCGCCGACGTCGCGACGTTGCTGATTCTCGACGGTGGTCCGTGCGCGCTCGGCATCGAGTCGACGGTGGTCGACCTCACGACGCCGACGGCTCGCGTGCTGCGGCCGGGCACGGTGACGGTGTCGGCGGTTCGGGCGGTGCTCGGCGCGGTCGAGGCGCCGGAGATCGTCGGGCCGTCGCCGAGTCCGGGCACGCGCTCGCGTCACTACGCGCCGCACACGCCGGCGCGCGTGATCGCGCCGGCCGGCGTCGCGTCGGCGCTCGCCTCATGCGGCGCGGGTGAGCGGGCGGTGGTGCTCGGTCCGGCGGGCGCGCGGGTCGAGGCGCCGCACCAACTCATCGTGATGCCGGTGGACGCCGCGGGATACGCGGCGGCGCTGTACGAGGGTCTGCGGCAGGCGGACGCGCGAGGGGGGACGGTGCTGTTCATCGTCGATCCGTCGGCCGCGGGCGATGACGACGAGGAGTCGTGGCGAGCCGTGCGCGATCGTCTGCGTCGCGCGACGACGGCGTGACGGCGCGGTCAGAGGATCGACCCGACGAATCTCCAGCCGAGGTAGACGAGCAGGCCGAGGACGGCGCCGATGCCGCCGCCGGGAACGGTGACGAGCAGGGCGGTGACGAGTCCGGAGGTCTTGAAGAAGATGGCGGCGGCGACGACGGCGCCGAGCGCGGCTCCGAGTCCGGCGGCGGTGAGCGGACCGGCGAAGGCGAGCCCGGTCTCCAGGCCGAAGTCGACGAGATCACCCTTCGTGATGAGCGGATCGGCGCCGGGCGGGTGTTCGGGACTCGGAGGCGGATTCCGGGGGTCGGTCACGCGTCAACTCCAGTGGGCGAGGAGGATGGCGAGGTCGGAGGCGCCGACGGCGCCGTCATCGTCGAGGTCGGCGGCACAGGGCGGCGGACACGGCCCCCACTGCGCGAGCATCGCCGCGAGATCGGCGGCATCGACGAGCCCGTCGCCGTCGAGATCACCGACGAGCGGCGGCGCGACGGCGGACGCCGCGGCGGCGTTCATGATGCCGTACCCGAGGACGAAGAGCGGATCGTTCGTGCCGTTGGCGACGGCATAGTCGGCGGTCGTGAAGAGCGCGTCGCGGAGTTGAGGCACGGTCCAGTCGGGATGGGCCTGAACGAGCAGCGCGACGGCGCCGGCGACGAGGGGCGTGGAGAGCGAGGTGCCGCTGACGGCGGAGTAGCCGCTCTCGTTCGTGGAGTGAACGGTCGCGGTGCCGACGCCTCGGGCGAGGACTTCGGGCTTCACGCGTCCGTCGACGGTCGGTCCGTCGGAGGAGAATCCGGCGATGAGGCCGTCGACGTCGACGGCGCCGCAGGTGATGACCTCCAGCGCGTCGGCGGGGGCGCCGAGGTGGTGGGTCGCGGGATCGTCGTCGTGTCCGGCGTTGCCCGCGGCGGTGCAGCAGACGAGTCCGTTGGCGGTCGCCAGGTTGACGGCGATGGTCGTCACCGCGGTCTGTCCGTCCATGTCGCCGGGGACGTACCAGTCGGAGTACGACAGGGATGACGTCGCGACGTCGCCGCCGTTGAACTCGATGAACTCGAGTCCGGCGACGTAGTAGTCCTCCTCGATGGGCGTCTCGCCGGAGACGTCCTCGGTCTTGCAGAGGATGTACGACGCGTCGAACGCGGCACCGACGAGTTCCGTGGATCGGTAGGCCGCCATCGTGCCGAGGATCCACGTGCCGTGCCGGTGCTGGGCTTCGGGGTCGGTGTCTTCGATGTCGGTGTCGCCGTCGTCGTTGATGAAGTCGTACTCGGCGAGCACGGTGAGCGGATGGTTCGCGTCGAAGAACGCCTCGTGCACGCGGTGGAAGCCGGTGTCGAGGACGCCGATGATGACGCCGTCACCGGTGAAGCCCTGATCGTGCATCGCGATGACACCGATCTGGAGCAACTGGTCGGTCGAGGCGCCGTACGGGTCGCCGCCGATCGGGCCGCCCGTGGGGACGGTGAGCGGACGGGCGGGCGCGACGGGCCCCCCGCGGGAGGGCTGGGTCGCGACGGGCCGGACGTCGGCGACGAACGGCAGGCGTCGGATCGCGTCGAGTTCGGCGGCGGTCGCGTCGACGCTCATCGCGTTGAGCCAGCGGCTCACGATGCGTCGATCGGCGCCGGTCGCGAGGACCGCCTCGACGTAGGCGTGGGCGACCGGCAGATCATGCCCGTCAACGAGGCCGGGCGCGGTGCGGCGCAGGGCGCGACGCGCGAGGGCGCGAGGCGGGTACGTCGCGGCGGTCGCGGCGAGGGCGGCGGCGGGATCGTCGACGGACTTGTCGACGAAGAACACCCACATGGCCGGACCGGCCGCCGGACGGGCGTCCGGGGCGACGGCGGCGGCGACACCGATCGTGAGGCCGAGGGTGACGAGGGTGACGAGGGCGCGGATGGAACGGGACATGGGAGACTCCTCCTGCGTCTTCATCGTACGGCGCGGGAGCGCGGATCGGCAGGGTCTGATTGGGATTGGGGGTGGGCGCAA
>JAGQOI010000363.1 GCA_020427625.1 Phycisphaerales bacterium
GATCGTGACGAAGTGGGCCTTGCCCGTCTCGTGGGCGCGATCGAGCCAGGTCTGCTCGATCCGGTGGGCCGGGGCGCCGAACATCGCGTCCGACAGCATGCCGATCAGGAACACGCCGACCGTGACCGACAGCGTCATGACCTGCCCGAGACGCGTCGACGCCGCGATGGCGATCGCCGTGAGCACGAGGATCGCCGTGAGGAGGCCGAGGATGGCGAGCCAGAGGTCGCCGCGGAACGCGACCGCCGGCGACTGCGCCCCCCAGCCGGCGTCGAACATGAGCGACAGCCCGTAGGCGATCGCCAGCAGCGGCGTCGTCACGCAGAGCACGGTGCTCGCGAAGACCTTGTTGTAGAAGTAGTTGCTCCACACGCCGACGAACAGGCCGAGGGCCAGGGCGGAGAGGCCGAACGTGAGGACCGGCTGGTGGTAGGGGATCCGGACCGTCTGCTGCACGCCGTGAAGGTTGACGAGCATGAATACGAAGCCCATGAAGAGCGTCGCGATGGTCAGCGCGGCACCGACCCCGAGGAACTTGCCGATGACGAACAGCGGGCGTCCGACGGGCTTGGAGATGACGGTGAGGGCGGTCTTGTTCTCGATCTCGCGGGTGAGCACGCTCGTCGCGATGAACGCGGCACCGAGCGTCCCGAGCAGGAACACGGACGAGAGGCCGAGGTCGACCATCATCCGGTTGTCATCCTCCATGGTGTAGCCCGACAGCGCGTTGCTCGCGACGAGGGCGAGGATCGCGATGATCATGAGGATGAGCAGCACCGGTTGCCGGATGCTCTCGAGGAACGTGTTGCGAATGATCGCAAGGGCTTGTTCGAACATGATTTGAATTCATCAGCGCCCGGCCGCGGGCCGGCGCGCAGGGAGACATGCGGACGGGGTCCGTGAGGGTCCTACGACGCCGGACCGCGCGTCGTTCAGACGGGTTCGCAAAAAAAGCGCACAAGTCCCGAACCTCGCCGGTCCGGGCGAGGTAGAGAAGCGGTCGCCGTTCGCGCGGGTCCCGCCGGGAGTCGTTGGCGATCGTCGGCATCATCTGCCCGGCTCCGGCGCGTCGGTTCGACCGTCCGTCCGCGGGGCCATCTCTGCTCGCAGATGATTCGCGCCCCCAGTTCGACGGAGACGGCATGCGTACCGACCATTATGCCTTTCAGCGAGCCACCCGGGTGGCGAGTTTCGGGCTGCTCATCCAGACGATCGGCATCGGCCTCCTCCTGCTCGTCACCGGGCGGTGGTTGCACGACACGGCCATCCAGTTCGCGTCGTATTACGTCCTTTACGGCGGCTTCGTCTGGCTCAGCCTCGTCGTCCTCTTCCAGCAGCACAAGCAGGAACGACTCGAAGCCCTCGAGCACGACGAGTTCTCCCGCGAGGGGTTCGAGGCCGGGTCGGCGTTCGATCGGGCGGACGACACCCGGGTCGCCGCCAAGCGCCTCGACCGGCTCTACCGCTGGGTCATGCCCGCGGCGAGCCTGTTCCTCGCGTCCCTCCTCGGCCTCACCGCCTGGCGGATGCTGAGCTGGCTCGGCGCCCTGGAGACCGATCTCGACGCGACCGGCGCCTTCGAGATGACCGACGCCCGCGGCTGGATGCTCGCGATCTGTCTCGCCGGTGCCGCCCTGTCCTTCATCTTCTCGCGCTTCGTCGCCGGCATGGCGAAGCAGCCGGTCTGGCAGAATCTCCGGGCCGGCGCCGGCTACATGGTCGGCAACAGTCTCGTGCTGCTCGCGGTCGCCGTCGGCATCATCTGCCGCTTCTTCGACCGCGACGGCGTGCTCTACGCGATCGCCTACGCGATTCCGATCTTCATGATCTTCGTCGCGCTGGAGATCGTCCTCAACTCCATCCTCCTGCTCTACCGCCCGCGCATCCCGGGCGAGGCGCCGCGCCCGGCGTTCGACTCGCGGATCCTCAGCCTCTTCGCGGCCCCCGACAACCTCGTCCGTTCGATCAACGAGGCCGTCAACTACCAGTTCGGCTTCGACGTCACGAGCTCCTGGGGCTATCAGCTCCTGCTCCGCAGTTTCGGGCGGCTCGTCGTGTTCGGGTTCGTCGTCATCGTGCTGCTCAACATGATCGTCATCGTCGAGCCGCACGAGCAGGCGATCCGACTCAACGGCGGGCGCCTCGTCGACGATGCGCCGCACGGGTCGGGCCCGATGTTCAAGTGGCCCTGGCCGTTCCAGAGCGTCGAGGTCTACGACGTGAGCCGCGTCCGCGAGATCCGGCTCACCGCCCAGCGTCTCGGGCGCGACGAGCTCGATCTCTGGGAGGACGAGTTGCGCAGCGACGTCGACTTCGAGCCGTTCGTCGTCGTGAGCCCGGCGCTCGACCTGACGGCCGCGCCGCTGCGCGACCGCAAGGACGACGGCATCGCGAAGGTCGACGACGAGTTCGCGCTGGTCGACGCCGAGATCTTCGTGCAGTACCGCATCAAGGAGAACGGCGGTCTTCTCGACTATCTCACGTTCGCGTCCGACGAGTTCAATCGTCGCGATCGCCTGACCATGCGCGAGCGTGCCCTGAAGGTGCTCGCGCTGCGGGAGATCACGCGTGAGCTGTCTCGGATGCGCCTCGACGACGTGCTCGCCCGCGAGCGGGCGTCGATGAGCAACGCCATCCGCACGAGCGTCCAGAACGCCTACGACGCCCGGAAGGCGGGCGTCGAGGTCGTCGCGGTGAACTTCCGCATGCTCCGGCCGTCCGGCGACGCCGTGACCGCGTCCGTCGAGATCCCGCTCGCCCACCAGGCCCGGCGCCAGACCATCGCGATGCAGCGCGGCAAGGTGGTCGCCGAACTCGCGAGCGTCGTGGGCGATCCCGACGTCGCCGACGATCTCCTCGCGGCGGTCGAGGCGTACCAGGCCATGGAGGCCGCGGATCGCGATGCGCCCGAGACGATCGAGGCGCGGCTCGCCCTGGAGCAGCGTCTCGTCGAGGCCGGCGGCGAACTGGCCCAGGGCCTCAACTTCGCCGAGAGCAGTCGCTGGACGGAACAGATGCAGAAGCGCGCGCAGGCCCTCGAGGTGATCGGGGAGCGCGACACCTATCGGGCCGCGCCGGCGATCTACCGGGAGCGGCGCACGATGCAGGTCCTCAGCGGCGCCCTCGCGTCGGCCTGGAAGTACGTCATCGGAATCGATCCCTCGCGCGTGCAGGTGGATGCCGACCTCACGATGCCGGAGTCCCTCCTTGGTCTCGACCTCGGGTCGAACGAGTCAAAGTAATGAACAAGCTCTTCGCCATCTCCATCGGCCTCGTCCTCCTCGTGCTGCTGCTCCTGTTCAGCACGACCTACACGGTCGCGTACCACGAGGTCGCGATCAAGACGACCTTCGGCCAGACCGGCGAGGGTGACGCGAGCGTCATCCGCGATCCCGGCCTGAAGTTCAAGCTCCCGTTCTTCGCCGACCGGGTGAAGCACCTCGACACGCGCGTCCAGCTCACGGAATCGCCGCTGAAGACGATGCCGACGGCCGACAGGCAGCAGGTCGAGATCAAGGCGTTCCTGCTCTGGCGGGTCGACGTCGCGGACACCGGTCCGATCGAGTTCATGCGCAGCTTCGCGACGCAGGCGGACGCCGAGGACAAGATCAAGGGCCAGCTCGAGGCCGCGCTCGGCGCCGTGAGCCGCTTCCGCTTCGACGACATCCTCGGACGCGAGTCGAAGATGGCCGCGATCGAGGCGGCCGTGCTCGACGAACTCCGTCGCAACCTCTCGCCCGGCGTCAACGCCGAGATGATCGGCTTCAGCCAGGTCGCCCTCGCGTCGAAGACGACGACCGGCGTCCTCGGTCGCATGAAGGCCGACCTCGAAGCC
>JAGQOI010000364.1 GCA_020427625.1 Phycisphaerales bacterium
GCGGCACTGACGCCGAGACGGCGCCCGAATTCTCGACCGAACTCACCGCCGTCGCGTCGACGCCACGCCTGGCGGACGACCCGACGTTGATCGCCGAGGCGCCGTCGTCCTTCGATATCGTGCCGTTGCACGTGGGCGCTGCGCCGGCGATACCGATCGCGGCGCTGCCGATGCCCGAAGCCGCGGCGATGCCCGTCGATACCCAGCCCCTCCTGCCGCGCATGCCGGAGGTCGCGATCGACATCGACCTGCCGACGGACACGCTCGCGCGTTCGGCGGCATCGGAGACGGCGGACGCGACGGGCCCGCGCCCGATGCTCGAGGTCGCGACGATGGCGCCGGTCATGGTCGACACGGCGCCGCCGGACGCAGCGGCCGTGTCGATGGCCGCCGCCCCGCTGTCGATGCCCGCACCGGCGCCGGGTCACGCGGATGTACAGGCGCCTCCGGTTCCGGGCATGGCGGACGCGCGGCCGTCGACGGCGGAGGTCGGTTTGCCGTCTGCACCTCCGACGGCGGTATCGATCGAGGCCTTCCCGACCGTCGATGCCGTCGCGTCGGAGGAGGCCGCGGTCACGATCGCGGCATCGCGGATGGACGACACCGAAACGCCCGCGACGATGGTGCCGATGCCGGCCTCAAGTCCGACGACCGTCCAGGCGGCGCGGGTGAAGGTCGCGGCGCCGGCGTCAACGTCGCCCGTGCCGCGCCCGTCGGACCTGGCGTACGAGGCGGCGGTCGCGCTGCGGGTGGACATTCCGGATCGCACGCGCATCGAGCCACCGGCGACGGTACTGCCGGACGAGGATCCGTACCGCATGCGCCGGGCGGCGGAGCGTGATGCGCTCGTCGAGGAGATGGGCGGCAGTCGCGAGACCGAGGCGGCCGTGGCGGCCGCGCTCGCCTGGCTGGCGAAGCAGCAGCAGCCCGACGGTCACTGGGATTCGTTCGAACACCGAAGCGACTGTCCGGACTGCGAGGCGACGGCGGACGTGGACATCGCGTTGACCGGCCTGTCGCTGCTGTGCTTCCTGGCCGCGGATCACACGCACGTGAAGGACGGTCCGTACCGCGAGGTGGTTCAACGCGGTATCGACTGGCTGCTCGGCCGGCAGCGCCGCGACGGCTCGTTCCTCGGTCGCGAGTCGATGTACAGCCACGGGATCGCGTCGATCGCGATGGCGGAGGCATACGGGATGACGGGCGACGTGCGCCTGCGCGCGCCGACGGAGACCGCGACCCGCTTCATCCTCGACGCGCGTCATCCGGAGCACGGCGGGTGGCGTTACGCGCCGCGTCAGGACGGCGACACGTCGGTGCTCGGGTGGCAGATCATGGCGTTGCGGAGCGCCCGGCAGGCCGGGGTTCCGATTCCCGACGATGTCGACACGACGACGCGCCGATGGCTGGACACCGTCTCGCGGCCGTCGCGTCCGGGGCGGTACGCGTATCGACCCGGCGAGCCCCCGACGCCGACCATGACCGCCGAGGCGATGTTCGTCCGCCAGCTCCTCGGCGATCCCCGCGACGCCTCCGGCATGGACGCGGCGACGGAGCACATCCTCGGGGCCATGCCGAACTGGGAGCGCGACAGCAACAGCTACTACTGGTACTACGCGACGCTCGCGCTGTATCAGCATCAGGGCGACGCGTGGGCGCAATGGAACGCGGCGATGAAGGACACCCTGCTCGGCCACCAGGTCCAGCGCGGACCGAACGCCGGCAGTTTTCCGCCCGCCGGACAGTGGGCGCGCGTCGGTGGACGCATCTACCAGACCGCGATCTGCACGCTCACGCTCGAGGTGTACTACCGGTACCTGCCTCGCTACATGGTCGCGGCACCGGATGCCGCGGATCCGACGGCCGACGAATGATCGACGCGCCGAGCCGGCGTCGACTCACGGCGCGTCGGCGATGGCCGGCGCGGCATCACGTTCCTTGAGCGGGAGATCGAGTTCGATCGTGCCGCCCTTCTGGCTCCGATAGCGCAGGCTCACGGTGCCGCGGCCCTGGACGATGAAGCGGAACAACCGATTCCCGCGGCTGCCGATGCCGTCGTCGTTCCAGATGCGATCGTACCGTTCCGCGGGATCGTCACCGGCATCGAGCGTCGCCCAGGGGAGCATCGAGTCGACGGTTCCGGACATCACGACGGACCCGCGTCCGGACGGATCGCAGGTGACGAGGTCGCGTTGTCCGATGCGCTTCTGGCGGGCGATGCCCATGACCGTCGGAATGAGCTTCGGGTTCTTCACCTCGACGGTGACGTCCCAGAGGTCGCGTCCGAGCCCGCGGACCTGGGCGAGTCCCCATTCGACCTTCGGCATCTGGTCGGCGTGATACATGGTGAACGCGAAGTTGCGATGGCACGCCTCCTCCAGGAGCCACGGCGGCGTGACGCGACCGGAGTACTTCTTCGTCCCGCCGATGAGCACGGTGCCGTAGGTCGGGTGCTCGTACTCGGCGTAGGGCACGCGGATGTCGTCGAACTGGAGTCGTTCGCGGAAGCGGCGGCGGTCGTCCTCGCCGGTCGCGCCGGACGACTGGAACATGCGTTGATCGGTCCAGAGTTCGTTCGTGAACGACGCGATGCCGAGACCCTCGTAGGTCCAGTTCACCTGTCCGCCGTGGACCGTGTAGAGGTCCTTCCAGATGACCATGGAGCGATAGAACGGCAGGAGTCTCGCGCCTTCCTCGGCGATGAGTTCGTGGACGCGATCGTCGCCGCGCGGGTAGGTGATGTAGTTCGCTCCCGGCCCGCGGAGGATCATGCCGCCGGCGTTGTGGTAGCTCTGCACGCCGGCGATGTTGGGATGATCGAAGAGGAACATGCCGACGGCGGTGGTCTCCGGCAGGCTGAACGGGAAGTCGCCCGCGCCGCCCTGGATGTAGTTCGGCTGCCAGTCGCTCGGCCAGTTGCGGTTCGGGTCGTAGCCGCCCGGACCGTCCTCGTTCACGTCGCCGTCGCCGTCGTTGTCGATGCCTTCGGATCCGAGATAAGTCCAGCCGCCCGGTTCGTCATCGGGTCCGGTGCGTTCGAACTGTCCGGTCTTCTCGTCGCGCTTGTAGCGTCCGAGCGGATCCGCCTTCCACATGCCGGTGATGTGCCCGTCGCCGTCGAGGTCGTCGTAGGGGTCCTCGTCGTACTCGCCGTCGGCGTCGTTGTCGGTCGGCTGCACGCCGCCGCGCAGATGGTTCGGCGTCGACGCCCCGAACCATGCCGCCCGTCCGTCGGGATTCTCCATGGGCACGAAGTAGAACACCCGATCGTCGACGAGCTTCGTGAGCGAGTCGATGCGCCCGTGACTCTTCGTGAGGTACCAGATCGAATACAGCACGGTCTCCGCGGCCTGGATCTCGTTGCCGTGGATGTTGCCGTCGATGTACATCGCGGCCTTCGACATCTCCGGACCGGTCGCGGGATTGTTGAGCGTCATGAGCCAGATCTCGCGACCCTCGATGCTCTGACCGAGCGAGCGCAGCGCGAGCAGATCCGGATAGGCCGCGGCAAGCTCGTGGAGGGCGTCCGTCATGTCCTCGTAGCTGTACCACCGGTTGAAGGTCAGATCGGTGCGGCTCTCGTACGGATACTGCGCGTCGGCGACGGACGTGAAGCACGTCGCGACGAGCGCCATCCACGGCACGACGCACAGGCGGGTGAATCGATGCATCAGTTCGTCTCCTCGAGCGTCACGTCGACCGTGAACTGTCCGTACTTCTCGCTGAACACCGTGAGCGGCACGACGGCGCCGTCATCCGCGCGCACGATCCACCGGAACGGCACGCGTCCGCCCGAACCCGCGATCGACCACACCTTGTTCACCCGCTGCCCGTGCATGATCCGGTCGACGGGCAGACCGACCCGCACGACGTGCGGCCGGGCGCGTCGGTTGCGCACGGCCATCGCCGTGCCGGTCGGCAATGCGCCGTCGTTCGTCAGCGCGGTGCGGATCTCGTAGAGCCCGGATGCGAGGCGCTTCACCGTCGGCGCCTCGAGCGCGACCCGCGGGAGCATCTCGGCGAGGGCGATGACCACATCGACCTGGTGTTCGGCGAGATCGCCGAGCAGCGACTCCGGCGGGTTCGTCCTGAAGTACGGCGCCCAGCCGCCGATCTCGACGGCGCCGA
>JAGQOI010000365.1 GCA_020427625.1 Phycisphaerales bacterium
AACAACGAGTCGCGCAGCGACTTCATCACGCTCACCGTCACCGAGCGCGAGATCGGCGTCGTCGGACCCGATGCCGACTTCAACAACGACGGCGTCGTCGACGCGGCCGACCTCGCCATCCTCCTTGCCGGCTGGGGCGACGGCGCCATCGGCGATCTCAACGGCGACGGCACCATCGATCCCACCGACCTCGCCATCCTCCTCTCCCTCTGGGGACCGGTCGGCGGCTGATCCTCGTTCTTTCCTTCGCCTCCCCAAGGCGAGATGCGCACACGCCCGATCCGGTTCGCCGGATCGGGCGTTGTCGTCGACGACCAACCGTCAACCGCGGGCGGCCGCCGCCGGTGCCGCCCGGTCCCGAAGACCGTCGTCGAGACGCCTCACCGCATCATCGACCACCGCCTCCCATCGCCCGGTGTCGCGGTAGACCCGACGCTGGCGCGCCGCGCCGGTGTGGCTCTCGTGCGTGGCGCCGAGATGACGAAGGAACGCGGCGTCGCCGGACGCGGCGGCGACGGGCAGCAGTCGTTCGACGAGGTCGGCGAGGTCCTGGCGCAGGATCCGGCGCTTGCCGCCGGGAGTTCGAATCAGGATCGCGTCCAGCCCGAACCGCGTCGCGAGCCACCGGTTCTCCGCGGTGATCCATTGTCGCCGGATATCGCCGCGCCGGGTCGCCGGCTTCTCCTTGAGGAGGGACTGGTTGGCGATGGTCAGCGTGCGGATGAGCGCGGCGAGTCCGAGTACGTCACGAAGGGTTGCGGGGGTGTCGCACGCCCGGACCTCGATGGTGCCGAAGTCCGGTCGCGGCCGGATGTCCCACTTGAGGCAGGTCACCGACCGAAGAGCCCCACACTCCTGCATGATCCGGCAGTAGCGTCGAAACGACTTCCAGTCCGTGAAGTACTGCGGCACGCCGGCGTGTGTCACGAGGTTGTACAGCGCACATCGCGACGAGGCCAGGCCGGTGTCCACGCCCTGCCAGAACGGCGAGTTGGCCGACGCGGCGATGAGGTGCGGCAGGTACTGGACCATCAGGTTGATGAGTCCGATGGCCTCGTCGCCGCTGCGCACGCCGACATGCACGTGCAGGCCGAACGTGACCCGGTGATAGACCATCCACGCCATGCGACCCTGAAGCTTGAGGTAGTGCTCCGCCGGGACGACCGTGTGATCGTTCGGACGGGCGGACGGGTGCGAGGCGAGGAGGCCGAGGTCGTATCCGGTCGAGTTCGCGACGTTCCGCACCCGGCGCAGCTTCGTGACGAGCTGGTCGCGGATCGCGGCGACATCGGCGCAGACGTCGGTCCGGACCTCCAGCATCGACTGCATGAGTTCAGCGGACACGCCGTCAATGCCCTCCTCGGCGCAGGCGCTCAGGATGCGGGCCGACCCGGGCACGAGTTCGCGCGTCGAACGATCCACGATCGGCACCTCCAGCTCCACACCGATCGTGGGCTCGGGAGAGGGCGTGAACGTCAGCGTCGGTCGATCGGAGTTGGTCGTCATGACGGCGTACTCCCGGGTCCTGACGCAAACCGCACAGCCGGCGGGCGTCCGCCGGCCGTGCGTTCGCGGAGAGAGAAGCAAC
>JAGQOI010000366.1 GCA_020427625.1 Phycisphaerales bacterium
CTCCCGCCCGGCGTCGTGAACATCATCACCGGCGCCGGCACGACCGGACGCCTGCTCGCCGAACACGCCGACGTCGACAAGATCGCGTTCACCGGCTCCACCGAGGTCGGCAAGCGCCTCGCGAAGATCGTCGCGCCCACCGGACGACGACTCACCCTCGAACTCGGCGGCAAGAGCCCGAACATCATCTTCGACGATGCCGCGATCGATCAGGCCGTCGAAGGCATCGTCGCCGGCATCTACTTCAACCAGGGACACGTCTGCTGCGCCGGCAGCCGCCTCTTCGTGCAGGAGACCATCCTCGACGAGGTCGTCGACAAGCTGGAATACCGCATGCGATCGCTCCGCGTCGGCGATCCGCTCGACAAGAACACCGACGTCGGTGCCATCAACTCCCGCGCCCAACTCGATCGCATCGACACGTACCTCGAGGCCGCCGAAGCCGACGGCGCCGTGCGCCACACCGTCAACGGCGCGGCCCTGCCCGATCGCGGCTACTGGTGCCGCCCGTGCTTCTTCACCGGCGTCCAGCCCAGTCACGTCATCGCCCGCGAGGAGATCTTCGGCCCGGTCCTCGCCGTCATGACGTTCCGCACGCCCGAGGAAGCGGTGAGCCGCGCGAACAACACGCCCTACGGACTCGCCGCCGGCGTCTGGACCGACAAGGGCAGCAAGATCTTCGAGATCGCCCGACGCCTCAAGGCCGGCGTCGTCTGGTGCAACACGTTCAACCGCTTCGATCCCGCCAGCCCGTTCGGCGGGTTCCGCGAGTCCGGCTTCGGACGCGAGGGCGGCCTCCAGGGTCTGCGGGCGTACGTCGAACTATGATCGCCCGCCTCCGCATGATCCGACCTCGACGCCGACGCGTGTACGGCTCGATCATCGCCGGACTCTGGCTCATCGCCGTCATCGCGGTCGCCGCGTGGCCGACCGCGCCGACGGTCGCGCCGTACCTGTCCGAGTGGCCGTCCGACAAGCCCGGCGCGCGGAGTTACACGACGTTCGGGCTCACGCACTGGCTCTACGTCGCCCGCCTCGACGCGCCCGACGGCACCGTCTCGCGGCGCGTCCGCACCGACAACACCGTCATCCTCGACGTCGTCCTCTACCTCGGTCTCGCGACCGTCGGCGCCTGGTTCGCGTACGCGGGCGCCGATCGCCTGTTCCGCATGCGCGGCCGCTGCGATCGCTGCGCCTACGACTTCACGCACCTCACGTCGGATCGATGCCCGGAATGCGGACACCCGGTCCCCACGCCTCCCGACGCCGCTGCATGAAGCGCACCGCGCCGAACGCCGCCATGCCCAGCGCGATGACCTGGTAGCCCGTCACGATGCCGCCCCACGACACCGTGTCGCGCGCGAACTCGTGCGCGAACCGGAACAGGCCGTACGCGATGAGATACACGTGAAACCGATTGCCCGGGCACCACGCCCGACGCGTCGCCCATGCCGCCCACCCGAGAAACACGACGTTGAAGATCAACTCCGCCGCCGCCGCCGGCCAACGGGCGACGCCGGCATGATCGACCAGCGCCCACCAGTGCGCACCATCGCACGCCACGCCCGGACAACACCCCTGCAGCAGACAACCGACGCGCCCCAGCGCAAGCGACAGCGGCACGACGATCGCGAACACGTCGCCGGTCGCCCGCGCATAACCGAGCCGGCGCTTGGCGATCTCCACCGCGACGTACCCGCCGAGCAACCCGCCCGTGATGCTCCGCCCGCTGAGCAGCGCGACCCACTCGTCGCGATAGTGCCACCCCTCGGCGAACAGGAACGCGAGCTTCGCGCCGAGAATCGCGCCGATGAGACCCGCGAAGTAGACGATCGTGAGGCGACTGTCGTAGTGCGCGCCCCGCCGCGCGAGCCGCGACCACAGCGCGGCACTCACGCCGATGCCCGCCAGCGCCAACAACGCATACACGCCGAACACGTCGCGACCGGGCATCAGCGACACCCGCTCGCGCCGCCGTACAGGTAGTACCGACAGAACGAATCGAGCGACCCGTCCTCCCGAATGACGTGCGTGCAGCACCGGTCGATGCGATGCTCGTCGAACGTCCACGCATCCATGAACGGCTTGATGAACAGCCGGAACGGCGCGTCCGGACCGAGTTCGAACTGCTTCAACAGGTCCGCGAGCGGCTCCGACTCGCATCCGCACTGCGCGAGATCCTCCAGACGATAGTCGACGCGATCCTGGAGAAAGCCCTGGAGCGACGCGAGATCCACGAACCGACTCAATCCATGCACGCCCGTCGTCGTGCGCAGGAGATAGCCGATCGTGTGACAGTTCGGATCGCCGCACGGCAGCGGCGTGAAGTCGTCGACCGTCAGCAGCCCGTCGCTCTGCGCGACCGCATCGAGAATGACGTCGCCCACCGTGATCGGCTCCGGCGGCGCGAGCGGGAGCGTCGTCTCGACGTTCGGCGCGCGACCGGACAGGAACATCGGCTGGAACGAGATCCCCCGGCAATGCGGGCGTTCAAGCCCGAAGCGGATCGTGTCGCCGAGGTGCGGACGGGTCTCCGGCGTGACGACCATCGCGAGCGTCGACGGAATGCCGCGGGCACCCGCGTCGTCGATCGCCCGTCGCCGGATCTCGCGCAGATCCGCGCCGCGCAGCATGGTCTGCCCGTCGGCCTGCGGGCCGTCGAACTGGACGTACAACTCGAACCGTCCGTGACGACGTCGGAGCGCGCCGAGCCGGTCGAGGAACGGTGCATCGGTCGCGAGTCGGACCGCGTTGGTGTTGATGAGCACGTACCCGATGCCGTCGTTCGTGACCGCCCATTCGAGGATGCGCTCGAACTCCGGGTGGATCGTCGGCTCGCCGCCGGAGAGCTGGAGGATGTCGATCACGCCCTTGCGATCGATGATGCCCTGCACGCGGGCGACGATGTCGTCGAACGGCGTGCAGTCGACGGCCGCGCCGGTCCCGAGCGGCGACGACGCGTAGCACGTCGGGCACGTGAGGTTGCACGAGTCGACGATCTCGATGAGCGCGATGCACGTCGACAGCGTCTCGAAGCGATCGATGTCGGTCGCGCCCTTCGCGTCGTCGGCGGCGTCCGCGTCGTTCGTCGGTCCGCACCCGCACGACCCGCCGCAGCAGGCGGATACGTTCGCGTCGGGAGCGCCGAGGGACAGGTGATAGAAGCGATCGTCGCGGGCGAGCAGCACCTCGAACGTCCCGTGCGCAGGGCACGTCTTGCGCATCATGATGCGCCCGTCGACGCGCAGGATGTCCGCGGGAATCGCGAACCGGCACGTCGGGCACCGACTCGTCGTCGTCTTGAGCCGTTCGAGCGGCGGCACCGTCGTGAGGGGGAGGTTCATGGGGGACCCTTCTGCATCGTCGTCGGTCACAGGGTGCCGCCCACGATCAGGAACAGGCATCCGGCAAGGAAGAGCGACGGCACGATGATCGTGAAGCCCGTGAGGAGGAAGGCGAGCACGCTGACGAACCTGATGGGTCGCCGGTATCCATCCGGCGCGGCCGGCACGTGACGCCGAAGCAGGGCCCACTGGACGATGCCGTTGACAAGGAGCACGACCGCCAGCGGCAGGAGCAGCACCAGGACGGCGATCATCGCGTACGGATCGTTCGACCGGAACGGAAACACCGTCGCGATCGCGAACCCGATGAACGGCCAGAGATACCGCACGCACAGCATGAACGGTCCCGGCAGCGGCCTGAGGAGCACCGTCTCCGGCGTGTACTCGCGCCCGCACTCCGGACACGTTCCGGACGCGTCGCGACCGGTGAGGTCGTAGCCGCACCTCGGACAGCAGCGCACGTCCGGCGGCGGGTCGGACGGCGGCGATGTCGGGGTCGACGGCGACGGTGATGCTGCGTCGGTCATTCGAGTGCGACCCCTACCAGTAGCGAATGATCAGGACGACGAACCCCGCGAGGAAC
>JAGQOI010000035.1 GCA_020427625.1 Phycisphaerales bacterium
GGTGTCGGCCCACGAGATCGCGTGCGGGACGTTGTACTCGCCGACGGGCGCATGGGCGGCGACGCACTCCGACGGCGTGCGGAAGTCGTTGTGTCCCGGGTTCACCTGGAGCACCTTCTCCGGCAGCGCCTCGAGGAAGTCGAAGATGCCCGTCTCCGCCCACTGGTGCTCGCCGAACGTCTCGTAGTCCATGAACAGGTTGCAGACGTTGCCGTTGCCGTTGATCTGGTCGACCCAGCGCGCGAACGTCTCGGCCCGCAGCGGCCACTCGGTCCAGTTGCGGTCGGAGAACCGGAACGCGATGTCGTCCGACAGCCGGTAGTTCTTGAGCAGCAGCTTGATCCGCGCGTGCTTGAGCCGGTCGCCGGTCCCCGGCGGCGCGTAGAGGAAGTTCGGGGAGCGGAACCCGAGGAGCCGGTCGACGCCCTCGCAGATCACCGCGTTGTACTGCCCGTAGGCCGCGAGATGCGTCGCGACCTCGTTCGAATAGATGAGTTCGGTGTTGCGGAAGACCGTCGGCTCGGCGCCGAACACCGCGCGGGCGGTCCGGTCGTGCAGGGTGAGCTGCTCGGAGAACTCCTCGCGCGAGTAGAGGAACGACAGCGAATGGTGGGAGGTCTCGCCGAGGAACTCGACGCAGCCGCTCGCGGCCAGCTCCTGGAACAACTCCACGAGATCCGGCGCCCACGCCTGGAACTGCTGGAGGGCGACGTTGGTGATGGAGAACGACGCCCGGAAGGCGCCGTCGTATCGTTTGACGAGGTCGCGGATGAGGCGCGTCGTCGGCCGGTAGCACTTGTCGGCGACCTTCTCGAGGATCTGCCGGTTCGCCTCGTCGTCGAAGTAGAACGGGTCCGTGTCGAAGACGGAGTACCGGCGGATGCGGAAGGGCTGATGCACCTGGAAGTAGAAGCAGACGGACGCCATGGGACGCATGGTAGTGCGTCGGGGGGACGCGGGCGAATGGCGCGCCGTCGCCGTCGCGCCCGGCGCCGCACCCCCCGCGGCATCGCCTCCCCGGCCGCTCGCCGCTCTCCGGGCGCGCGACTACACTGGGCCGTCATGTCCCTGCTCCTCGCGAACCAGCTCGTGAAGTCCTACGGCGGCCGCACGGTCGTCGATCGCGTGAGCTTTCACGTCGAGCCGGGCGAGATCGTCGGTCTGCTCGGTCGCAACGGCGCCGGCAAGACGACGAGTTTCCGCATGACCATCGGGATGATCACGCCGGAGGCCGGGCAGGTCATCTTCGACGGGCGCGACGTCACGACGCTGCCGATGTACAAGCACGCGCTCGCCGGCATGGGATACCTCAGCCAGGAGCCGAGCGTCTTCCAGCGCCTGACGATCGAGCAGAACCTTCTCGCGATCCTCGAGACGCGGGGGCTCACCCGGGCCGC
Source organism: Phycisphaerales bacterium (assembly GCA_020427625.1). GTDB lineage: Bacteria > Planctomycetota > Phycisphaerae > Phycisphaerales > SM1A02 > JAGQOI01. Next base: position 1,398 of record JAGQOI010000035.1, read on the forward strand.
ACGACACAAGCGGGCGAACGAGCTCATCACCCAGTTCGGTCTTCGCGCCAAGGCGGGTGAGCTGGCCCGCACGTGCTCGGGCGGCGAACGCCGGCGCCTGGAGATCGCCCGGGCGCTCATCACGCGTCCGAAACTCATGCTGCTCGACGAACCCTTCGCCGCCGTCGATCCGCACACGGTCGAGGAACTCCAGCAGGAGGTCCGCCGCCTCGCGTCCGACGGCATCGCCATGCTCGTCACCGACCACAACGTCCAGCAGACGCTGCGGATCTGCGACCGGGCGTACATCATCCACGAAGGCCGCAACCTCCGCGAAGGCACGCCCCGCGAAATCATCAACGACCCCATGGTCCGCGACGCCTACCTCGCCTCAACCTTCCGCGGCGACGAATTCGGATGAGATCGGGGTGCACGACCACGGAGGCACGGAGGGCACGGAGAAGGGAATTGGTTTTGGAGGGAAGCGGGCCGTGAGGTTCCCCACGAATGGTGGACACCCAAGCGAGGTGGCATAATTGGCCGCCGGGATTGGAGTGGTTCACATGAAGCGGACGTACACGGACGAATTCAAGCAGGAGACGGTGCGGCTGATCGAGTCGGGGGCGGCCGTCCGGCAGGTCGCACGGGACCTGGATGTGTCGGA
>JAGQOI010000367.1 GCA_020427625.1 Phycisphaerales bacterium
AGATCGCGCCCGCCGTCCGCGTCGGGAAACGATCGAGCCTTCACGACGCCGCCGCGCACGAGCGCGAACGGCGCGGCATACACCGCCGACGTCTCGTCGGGATCGCTCCCGTCCGTCGTGTATCGCACCGGTCCCGGCTCCCGGGCGGCGATGGTGACGACGCCGTCGCGACTGCGGGCGATCATCGGCGGCGTGAGGAGTCGCGGCGCGCGATGCAGGGTGAACGACGCGATGGTCGGCTTCGCGCGGGCGCGCTCGATCCAGTACCTGAACCCGAGCGCCGTCGTCGGCGGGATCCGCACGAGTCGCCGCGCGCCGATCGTCGTCCCTCGCGCGATCTCGGTCCAGCGCCGACCATCCCACGTGTCGATCCGGAACGCCTCGACCCGCTGGCCGCTCGCGACGACGTCCTCGCGGAGGTCGATCACGCTCACCGTGCGCGGCTCATCGAAGCGGTACTCGCCGGCCTGCATGTAGCCGGTGAAGGTCGCGTCATCGGACACCGCGTGATCGAAGGTCGCCCGAAGCACATCGCCGAGTTCGGCGAGGCGTCGGACGTCGTTCTCGTGGATCAGGCCGCGCCGATCCGGCGGGACGTTGAGCAGGAACTGCGTGTTCCCGCCGACGCTCGCGAAGTAGACGTCGAGCAGTTCCTGGAGCGACTTCACGCGGGCGTCGTCGCGTTCGTGGTGGAACCAGCCGGGTCGGATGGAGGTGTTCGTGACGGCCGGCCACCAGACCAGGCGCGTCGCCCCGCGCAGGGCGTCGCGCCCGCCGAGGTCGGCCTTCGTGACGTCGGTGTCGAAGTACGCACCCATGACGTCGGAGGACGCGTCCGCCGGCGCGTCGTCGGCGGTGCCGAGGGTGACGACGCTCCACTCCGACGCCCGGGTCCGTCCCGCCTCGTTGCCGCACCAGCGCACGTCCGGTCCCATGATGGAGATGCACGCTCCGGGCTGGAGTTCGCGGACGAGACGCGCGTGCCCGGCCCAGTCGAAGAGCGCCGGATCGTCCTTCGGGCAGTTCGCGCCGTCGAACCAGACGTCGTAGATCTCGCCGTAGTTCGTGAGGAGTTCACGCAGTTGCGCGCGGAACACGTCGTTGTATCGCGGCGTGCCGAAGTCGGCGCAGTTCCGATCCCACGGCGACAGGTAGATGCCGAACTTCAGGCCGTGCGCCCGACACGCGGCCGCGACGTCCGCGACGACGTCGCCCCGCCCGTCGCGCCAACCCGACGCCCGTACGCTGTGCGTCGTCGTCTCGGTCGGCCAGAGGCAGAATCCGTCGTGATGCTTGCACGTGAGGACGACGCCCCGCATGCCGGCGCTCCTGAACGCCCGGACCCACTGGTCGGCGTCGAACGCGACCGGGTCGAACTGCCGCGGGTCCTCGCCGCCGTGTCCCCATTCCTGGTCCGTGAACGTGTTCATGCCGAAGTGCACGAACGCGGTGAAGCCGAGTTCCTGCCAGGCGACCTGACGCGCCGACGGCCGCACCTCCGTCGCCGCCCGCACGATGTCGTCGATCGACGCGTCGGGCGGGATCATGACCGAGTTCGGCGCGGCGAGGGCGCCCGCGGGTCCGACGAGCAGGACGGCAAGACAGAGTCGGGCGATGAGGTCGCGCATGGGGTTCTCCTGGACGATCGCAGCGTAGCGGGCGGACGCGCGCACCGTCAACGGACCGATAAGCCCGAACGAAACCCGTGCCGTCCCCGCACGACCGCATCGAGTGCGGCGGGCATCCGGTCGATACGATTCCCTCGTGTCGGAACGGATCGTCATCATCTCGGACACCCACCTGGGCCGCGCCACCGCCGCCGCGCGGTCCGCGGACGCCCTGCGCCCGCTCTGGGCCGACACCGACCACCTCGTGATCAACGGCGACGTCGCGGAGGTGCATCATCACCGGCACATGATCGCCGCGGCCAGGGAAGTGCTCCGCCTGCACGATCTGTGCGAGATCGACGGCGTGCGCGTGACCATCCTGTCCGGCAACCACGACCCGTACATCAGCGACATCCGGCACCTGCGCCTCGCCGCGGGCCAGGTGTTCGTGACCCACGGCGACGTCATGCATCCCGCCGTCGCGCCGTGGAGCCCGGCGGCGCCGCGAATCCGAAGGGCGTACGACGAGGCGCTCGCGCGGCTCGAACCCGGCACGCGCCAGGACCTCGAACTCGCCCTCGAACTGTCTCAGGTCGCCTCGCACGCGGAGTGGACGGAACTCGAACACCAGGCCGCCAGATCATCCATGCTCGGCATGTTCCTTCGCCCGTGGAAACTCGTCGAAGTCCTCCGGTACTGGCGCCGACTGCCGCACCTGGCCAACGCGTTCGTCGCGAAGCACGCGCCGGAGGCGCGGCACATCGTCCTCGGACACTCGCACCGGCCCGGCCTGTGGACGATCGGAACGCGCACCGTCATCAACACCGGCAGCTTCGGATTCCCCGGCCACCCGCGGGCGGTGATCATCGAGAACGACCGGCTCGACGTCGTCCGGATCCGCGCCGTCGGCGACGAGTATCGCCTCGACCCGCAGCCGATCCGCTCGTTTCAACTCGACCCGGTGACGGCGCCGAGCACGCGCCCGGGCAGCGTGCGCCCCAGCGCAGCGGCGATCTCGCGGCCGGCCTCGACGAGTTGATCGAGACGCACGCCGGTGTGCACGCCCATGCGCTCGCAGAGATAGACGAGGTCCTCGGTCGCGAGGTTCCCGGCGGCGCCGGGCGCGTAGGGACATCCGCCGAGCCCGCCGCACGAGGCGTCGAACGAACACACGCCGCGCTGGAGCGCGCGATAGGCGCACGCCAGCGCCGTGCCCCGCGTGTCGTGCAGGTGGAGCGTCGTGCGCTCGGGCGTGAGCAGACCGTCGAGGGCGTCGTACAGCCGGTCGACGTCGGTCGGGACGGCGACGCCGATGGTCTCGCCGAGGTCGATCTCGTCGACGCCGAGGTCGAGCAGTCGGGCGGCGACGTCGCGGACGGCGTTCGGCGCGATCGGGCCTTCGTAGGGACAGGCGAC
>JAGQOI010000368.1 GCA_020427625.1 Phycisphaerales bacterium
CCGCACGCCGGAGACGGTCGCCCGCCTGCTGCGGGCCCGGGGCCGGCTCCAGCGGTTTCTCGATCATCGACAGATCGGTGCGCTGCGCATCGTGATCCTCGCCGAGGAGGTGGATGCCGCGCGCCGGCTCGAACTGCGCGAGTATCTCGAGGGCGACTGGAGCGAGAGCCAGGTGTTCCTGCGCTCCGGTTCATCGCTTCAGCCGAGCCACCTGGAGCGGGCCGACGTCGCGCGGGCATCGGTCGTGCTGATTCCGGGCGCGGACTTCACCCACGGCGGCGCGGAACTCAACGACACGCGGGTCGTGAAGGCGCTGCTGACGGTCGAGGCGATGCTCAAGGCGTCGGGCCGCGCGACACGCCCGCACATCGTCGCGGAGATCTTCGATGCGCTGAAGGTCCCGCTGGCGCGGAGTTGCGTCGACGGACCGCTCGAGGTGATCGCGAGCGATCAGATCATCAGTCGTCTCATCTATCAGAACGTGCGCCATCCGGCGGTGGTGCGGGTGCTGCTCGATCTCTTCACGCATCGGCAGGGCAACTCGATCTACCTTCGGGCCTTTCCGGAACTGGCCGGACGGTCGATCCGGGCGCTGGCGGGCGCGTTTCCCGACGCGGTCGTGCTCGGCCTCCTGCGCGGGAGCGGGCCCGAGCGTCGCGTTCATCTCGACCCGACGTGCGACGTCGTGGTGGAGGCGGAGGACCTGCTCGTGCTGCTCGGCGAGACGTACGAGCGGTGCCGCCCGACGGGCGACGTGCCGCCCGTCGGCACCGTCATGCCGCCGCCCGTGATGCTGCCGCCCGCGACCGACGACGCCGGGCATCGCCTTCTCGTGCTCGGGTGGAGTCACAAGCTGGGGCCGCTGCTCGGCGAACTCGACGCGCTGGACACGGGCCGGTTCGAGGTGACCGTGATGTCGAAGGTCGGCGTCGCCGAGCGCGACCTCGATGCCGCGCGGCTCAGGCCGGCGAGTCGCGTCACCGTGCACCATGTCCGTGGCGACTACGCCTCCGCCGCGGCGCTTCGCGCCGTCGACCCGTCGACGTTCGATTCGGTCGTCTTCCTCGCGAGCGGATGGATGCGGTCGTCGGAGGAGGCGGATGCGCGGACGATTCTCGGGTACCTGACGCTCGACGCGATGCTCGCCGGGTCGCCGCGCCCGCCGCAGATCCTCGTCGAACTGCTCGATCCCGACAACGGTCCGCTGCTCGCCGAGACCGAGAACGCGGTGCTCGTCAGTCCCCGCATCCTCAGTCACCTTCTCGCCCATGTCGCGCTGCGTCCGGAACTCCATCCGGTGCTCGATGCGCTCCTCGGCGCGGGCGGCACCGAGCTCGGCTCGCGCGTCGCCGCCGACCTCGAACTGGTCGGACGAACCGTCACGTTCGCCGACATCCAGGTCGCGGCATCGGCGCGAGCCTGCGTCGCCATCGGGCTCATGACCGGCGCTCCCCGCGCCATTCACGTCAACCCGGCCCGTGACCGTCGGTGGACGATCGGGGCCGGTGACACCGTGATCGTCCTCGAACTCTGCGCCGGCGCTCGCGCCGCTCCGATCGCGACCCGCTGACGGCAAGCCGCGCAGACTCGGCAGGACAGGGAACCCCGCGACGGTCCGCGGCCGGCTTTCTGCGTGACGTGATGATCCAAGTCGATATATTAGGAACAGTGGGGCGATGGGCTCTTCGAAGGAGGGCGGCCATGCGGTTGATCACGAACCTGGTCGCGGCATCGTCATGGGTCGTCGTCGCCGCGGCGTCCGGCGCGCCGCTGGAGGAACTCTGGGTCGTCGACTACAACGGACCGGCGAGCGAGCAGGACTCGGCCAACGTGCTGCTCGATGCCGGGGACGGTGCGGTCATCGTGGTCGGCGAGTCCGCCCAGAGCGGCTTCGACACGGACATCTTCGCCGCAAAATACGCGGCCGACGGCTCGCTGCTCTGGTTCAACGCGTGGGACAGTCCGACGCTCGGGAACGACTACGGCGCCGCCGCGGCGCTCGATGCGAGCGGCAACCTGCACGTCGCGGGCTATTACTATGGCGGCCCGGCGGGCATCACCATCGCGGTGCTCAAGTACGACCCGGCGGGCGCGCTCCTGTGGTGGCGGAACTACTGGCTCACGAGCGGCAACGCGTCGCACATCGCCAACGCGATCGCGGTCGACGACACCGGACACGTGTACATCGCCGGCTATTCGTCGATCGCCGGAACGAACGGGAACACGCTGCTGCTGAAGTACGACGCCGACGGCGACCTCATCTGGACGCGTCATTACAACGGCCCGGCGAACAGTTGGGACCAGGGACGTCTCCTCGCGCTCGACGGCGCCGGCAACGCGATCATGGCCGGGCGCACGGTCGTGTCGGCGCCGAGCAACGACGACATCGGCATCTGGAAGTACGCGCCGAACGGCGACCTCCTGTGGTTCCGCACGTTCGGGCCGGCGGTGAGCACCTGGGACGCCGCGTCCGGCATCGCCATCGGTCCGGACGACTCGGTCCATCTCGCCGGCTGGGGCCGACCCGGCGGAAACGGAACCGAACTCGACGCCGTGATCCTCAAGTACGACGCGGACGGGACGCTGGAGTGGGAATCCTGGTACGCCGGCGCGGCCGCGGGCGAGGATCAGTTCCACGCGATGACCGTGGATGACGCCGGCAACACCTATGCGACCGGCGCATCGTTCGTCGACGACTACTCCCGTCAGTTCCTCACCGTGAAGGTCGACGCCTCCGGCGTGCAGCAGTGGGTGCGGCTGTTCGGCGAGCCGATCGACGCATCGGACGAGGCGACGCAACTCGTGATCGACGACGCGGGCAACGTCCTCGTGGGCGGCTCGTCATCGCACCTCATCGGCGCCGCCGCCGGCGACGGCGGACCGCCGACCGACGAGGGGTTTCGCTTCGTGAGCTACGCCCCGGACGGCACGGAGCGCTACGAGAGTTTCCACACCCTCGGCGGCGGGCACTACCTGTCCGCGGTGGTCGCGCTCCCGGACGGCGAGATCGTCGCGACCGGCGGGTACTACACGAAGGCGACGCAGAGCGATTACTTCGTCGCGAAGTGGACCGAGCTGGTGGACTGCAACGGCAACGGACTCGACGACGCCGACGACATCTCGAACGGAACGAGCGAGGACTGCAACGGCAACGGCGTGCCGGACGAATGTGACATCGCGACCGGCTTCGCCCTCGACTGCAATCACAACGACATTCCCGACAGTTGCGACATCGACGACGGCACGCTGACCGACGCCGATGCGTCCGGCGTCGCCGACGAGTGCGAGGCGATCGGGGATCTCGACGGTGACGGCGCCGTGACGGCCGCCGATCTCGGGATCCTGCTCGGCGCCTGGGGACGCTGTGACGGGTGTCCCGCCGACCTCGACGGCGACGGTGTGATCGGCGCGGCCGACCTTGCCATCCTGCTCAGCAACTGGGGCTGAGCGGCCTTCGGCACGTCATCCGTCGCGCGACG
>JAGQOI010000369.1 GCA_020427625.1 Phycisphaerales bacterium
ATCTGACCACTTCTATTACATGTGTACTAAGTACTTCGCCGATGGCGACGTGCATAAGTATTTCAACCCCTACGAATCGCCCTACGACAGCTACATCAACTTCATGAACGTGCTCGACAACATCCGGGCCCGGACCGGGGCATAGGCCGGATTCCGCGCAGGTGTCGACCGGACAGATGGTTGGGCGAATCCGGGCCGGGATCCGCCGAGTATAGTACGGCAGCCATGTCCGCCTCCCGTGCCCGTCACGCCATCTCGCTCCTCGAGTTGCTCGTCACGCTCGTCATCATCGGCGTGCTCGTCTCCGTGCTCGTGCCGGCGCTCGCGACCGCCCGGACCGCCGCCCAGGAGACCGAGTGCCGCGGACACCTGCATGCGCTCGGCATCGCCTGGGCGACCGTGCTCGAGGACCAGGGCGCGTTCCCGGTGATCGCCGATCAGCCGGCGTGGTACTGGGGCGGCGTGCGGTTCTCGGCGTTCGAGCCCGAGCCGTGGGTCGACCTCAACCGACCGTTCAGCCGCACGCTTCCGCCGCTGCGCGACGTCGCGCCCGTCGACGTGTTCCGCTGTCCGGCGGACTCCGGCATCACCGGTGCCGCGGCCGGCGTCGGCACGGGTCGTCGCACCGCATACCGTTCCTTCGGAACGAGTTATCGCGCCAACGCCCACCTCCTCGCCGGACGTGCGGGAGAAGGCGGCACGATCACGCGTCTCACGCCGGACGCGATCGGACGGGCGCCCGCGGACGTCGCCCTGCTCGGCGATGCGGGCTGGTTCGAGACCCTGGCGTCCACCGGACGATCGGCCGCGTGGCACGGTGAGACGTGCACCTGCAACGTGCTGTTCCTGGACGGGTCGGTGCGGTTCGAGCGTCTGGACCCGGCGTCGGCGCGCGATCGCAGGTGGTTCGACATGCCCGACGCGACCGACCCATAACGCCGCGCCGGAGTCGACGCCGAGACCCGATCGCCGGTGATTCGAGTCGGGGAAATCCTCGTCACTTCACGCAATGACGACGACTCGGCCGCAACATGGAGTAGAGTCTTGCGACCGGTCCCGCTGGGTGGGACAATGAGTCATTGTTGGGGGAGAAGGAGTTGGCGGATGGTCTATCGCCTCGGGATGACTGCGCTCGGCATGATGCTCGGCGCGACGACGATGGTGCACGCGGAGCGCGTCACGATCGAACCGTCGAAGGACAACACGCTCATTCAGACGACGGACGGCGGCTTCAGCAACGGCGCCGGACTCGGCATCTTCGCCGGTCGCGTCGGCCAGAACGGCGGCGGACTGCGCCGACGGGCCGTGATCGCGTTCGATGTCGCCGCGGCGGTCCCGTCCGGCGCGATCGTCACGTCCGCGTCCCTGACCATGACGTGCGTGCAGACGAACGCCGGTCCGCGCGTCGTGACGCTGCACCGCCTCGAAGCCGACTGGGGCGAGGGCACGAGCTTCGGCTTCGGCGGCTTCGGCGCCGCGTCGACGCCGGGCGATGCGACCTGGCTCCATACGTTCTACCCCGACCTGTTCTGGGCCGAGCCCGGCGGCGACTTCGCCGATGACGCCTCGACCCAGACGACCGTCAACTCGATCGCGACCTACACCTGGGAGTCGACGGCCGCGACGGTCGAGGATGTCCAGGGCTGGCTCGATGACCCGGCACAGAACTACGGCTGGATCGCCGTCGGCGACGAAAGCACCCAGATGACCGTGAAGCGATTCGCCAGCCGCGAGTGGACCGTCCCGGCCGAACGCCCGCTGCTCACGCTGGACTACGAGATGCCCAAGGGCACGCCCGGCGATCTCGACGGCAGCGGCACGGTGGGACCCGCCGACCTCGCCATCCTTCTGGCCGCCTGGGGTCAGTGCGAGGAATGCCCGGAGGATCTCGACGGTGACGGCATCGTCGGCCCGGCCGACCTCGCCATCCTGCTCGCGAACTGGGGCTGA
>JAGQOI010000370.1 GCA_020427625.1 Phycisphaerales bacterium
CGGGGGCGAAGACGGGGTGGGGACCCGACGTCCCCCACCCCGTTTCTGCGTTCAGCGGCCCGGCGTCCGTTCAGATCACCGGCGTCTTGGTACGCGCCAGGAGATCGCGGATCTCGGTGAGCAGGACGACGTCCGCGGGCTTGGCCGCCGGCGGCGCGGCGGCCTGTTCCTTTTCGAACCGCTTCTTCGCCGTGTTCATCGCCTTGATCACCATGAACAGCGCGAACGCGACGATGATGAAGTTGATCAGCACGTTGATGAACTCGCCGTAGCCGATCGCGACCTCCGGCACCGCCGCCGTCACCGTCTCGCCCGCGGCGTTCGTCACCGCGGCGACGCCGTCCTGGAGAACGAGCTTCTTGTCGGAGAAATCGACTCCGCCCATCAGCAGCCCGATCGGCGGCATCAGGATCTTGTCGACGAGCACCTTCACGATGCCGCCGAACGCGGCCCCGATGACGATGCCCACGGCCATATCGATGACGTTGCCGCGCATCGCGAAGTCACGAAACTCTTTCAGAAAACCCATGCGGAACTCCTTGGGGGGCGTGTGACGTGACCGGCTGAAGGTCCGGCGACGGCCCGTTCGGGCGGCGGGAGTATACCGTCATGCCCGTCGATCTGCTCGCTTCCGGGAGTCGTTGTGCGTCTATAAAGGCTTGTGGCCCAATGATATCCGTCCGCGGCAACGCATGGTCCCCCGGGGGGGCGGCGCCCCGTCGGGCGGCGAAGGGGGCGGGCGAAGGCGCCGGGCGCGGCGCTCGGACCGAACTCGGACGTTCGCCGGGTCGATCTGGGGCGGTGACGCGGGTTGCGCGGGCGGGAGGCGTGCCGGAACCGATCGGATCCCCGACTCCCGGGCGAGTGACCGGCCGCGGGATCGGATGGTGAATGAGGACATCCTTCCGCGACCCCGGAAAGGGGACATGCCATGATCAACGGGATCAGCAGCAACGCCGCCTCGAATCCGCTCCTGCGGACGATGCGGCTCAACGACCAGGCGGTGAACGACTCGCTCGCCAAGCTGGCGACGGGCCACCGGATCAACCGGGCGGCCGACGGCCCGGCGGCGCTCATCTCCTCGGAGCAGCTTCGGGCGGTGCTTGCCGAACTCGAGGCGGAGGGTCGTTCGCTGCAGCGCGTCGATCATGTCGCGTCGACGGTGGACGGTGCGCTGGGCGAGATCGCGGGCCTGCTGTCCGACGCGAACGAGCATGTCGTCGCCGCGTCCGGTGACGGCTTCTCCGACGCCGAGCGTGAGGCGCACCAGATCGAGTTGAGTTCGATCGTGCAGAGCGTGAATCTCATCGCGAACAACACGTCGTTCAACGGCGAGTCGCTGCTGGACGGCGGTCTCGATCTCAGCGCGCTCGGCGCGTCGGTGCACGTCGACGACGTGCATGCCGCGGCACTCACGGCGGAGGTGGGGGGGACGACCTACTCGGTCGCGGACCTCGCGAGCGGTCTGTCGACGAGCAATCCGGAGACCGCGCAGTCCGTCCTCAAGGCCGCGATGTCGAAGGTGGATACGCTCCGCGGCGAGATCGGCGCGTTCCAGTCCAACACGGTGCAGTCCGGTCTCGACGTGCTTCGAACGACCATCGAGAACGTCGCGTCCGCCGAGTCGATGATCCGCGACACCGATGTTGCGGCCGAGAGCGCCCGACTCGTCCGCGGTCAGATCCTCCAGCAGGCGTCCTCTCGGGTGAGCGCGATCGGCGACGCGTCGGCGGCCCTCGTGCTCGATCTCATCGGCTGAGCCGAGGTCGGGCACGGTCGCGGCTACAATGCCGCCCATGGCGAAGGAACGCATCGTCTCGCCCGAGGCCCAACCCCAGGACGACCTGGCCGCCGCGGCCGGCGGCGCCGGCGGCAACCCGCTGCGCCCGCAGCGCATCGACGAGTACATCGGTCAGGCCGAACTCCTCGAGAAGCTCGAGATCGCGCTGGCCGCGACCCGACAACGCGACGAGTCTCTCGAGCACGTCCTGCTCCACGGGCCGCCCGGACTCGGCAAGACCAGTCTCGCCGGCGTGATCGCGGCCGAGCTCGGCACGCGTCTGCACGCCGTGTCCGGACCGAACCTCACCCGCGGCGCGAACCTCGTGAGCACGCTCAAGAAGATGCAGCCGCGCGACGTGCTGTTCATCGACGAGATCCATCGTCTTCCCGCCGCCGTCGAGGAGTATCTCTACCCGGCCATGGAGGATTTCCGCATCGACTTCACCGTCGATGCCGGGATGCATCCGAAGATCATCACGCTCCAGGTCAATCCCTTCACGCTCATCGGCGCGACGACCCGCGCCGGGCTCCTCTCCGGTCCGCTGCGCAGTCGCTTCGGACTCGCGCTGCACTTCCGGTTCTACGAGCCCGAGGAACTGCGCCGGATCCTCACGCGCAGCGCGGCTCTGCTCGGGATGCCGGCGCTGGAGGACGCGACGCTCGACGCGATGGCGTCGCGCAGTCGCGGCACCCCTCGCGTCGCCAACCGACTGCTCCGCCGGGTCCGCGACTTCGCGCAGGTCCGGCACGACGGCCGCCTCGACGCGGCGATCGTCGAGGAGGCGCTCGCCCTCGAGGGGATCGACGTGATCGGTCTCGATGCGCTCGATCGCGCGTATCTGCGCACGCTGGCGGAGACGTACGGCGGCGGGCCGGCGGGACTCGAGGCGATCGCCGCCAGTCTCGGCGAGGACTCGGGCACGCTGGAGGACGTCGTCGAGCCGTTCCTGCTCCAGGTGGGTTTCCTCGTGCGCACGCGGCAGGGTCGGCGGATCACCGATGCGGCGACGACGCATCTCGGACTCCCGTCGCCGCGCCACGGCGCCGTCGTCGATCCCGGCTTTCTTGAATTCGACGTCTGATTCGATGCATCTGCGCGACGACTGCTCCGAATAATCATCGACCCCCGCGCCCAAGGGTCGACAGGAGCGACGAGTCCTTGCGACGAGTCCCCGGATCGGGTGCGGTGATCCGTCGGGTCCGCCCGACGGCGACGTGTCCGCCCGTCGCGGTGACGCGGGGTCGACTCTCCAGGCAGAAGGTGTGACGACGCGCCGTGATGCGCGCCGGCATGGACCGACTCGAATCGTCCGTGATTCGGGCCGGGTGGTGTTTGTCCTCCGACCGCCGCGGCCGGTTCGTCGTGATCCCCACGCGCCCCGACGACGATCGACCGCTCTCGGCACGGGATGGTGTTCCGCTTCCGGGCCTCCGACCGCATGGCCGAGCCGCTCCGTCCGCGGCATGCATCGTCACTCCGATGCAGAAAGGTATCGATGCGCACACGACACGGAACAGAGACCGGGTTCACGATCATCGAACTGCTGGTGGTGATCTCGATCATCGCGCTGCTGATCGGGATCCTGCTGCCGGCCATCGGGCGGGCACGCGACACGGCCAAGGTCACGCAATCGGAATCGAATCTGCGCAACCTCGCCGTGGCGCACGCGAACTACGCCGCGAACTGGAACGATCGCCAGTTCACCCTCTGTCGCGACGACCTCGCGCTCTACGGCAACGCGGGCGATTACAACGCCGCGACCGGCGCCGAGCATCCGCCGGTGCTGCTCGGCTGGGCCGAGGGCGGCTTGTGGGGGTATTGGATGGACTGGCCGGGGAACTACGTGCTCGTCGAGCCGCTGCGGTTCACCGGCGCCCAGAAGCGCCTCGGCGCCTGGCGCCTCCCGAACGCCAAGCAGTTCAACCAGTACGTGTCGGGTCGGTTCTACGACGATGTCTGGTACGCGCCGAAGGACGATGCCGCGGTGGCGCTCGTCGAGACCGCGCAAGAGCACCCGGGCGAGTTCTCGCCGACCGGAGGCAACGACTCCGTGTTCTGGACGAGCTACTGCACGTCGCCGGCGAGCCTGTTCAATCCGGACGTGTTCGCGAACCCGAGCCGCAACCGGCACAATCCCGGCCAGAGCTTCACGGCGCCGTACAGCATTCCCGCCGGGTTCCGGTCGCCGTCGTACGCGCAGTCGCGGTATCCGGATCTGAAGACGCACATGCTCGAGCACCACTGGCTCCAGAACACCCGCGGCGCCTTCTGCAATCCATGCTTCATGCAGAACGGCGACTTCGACGGCTGCCAGCCGTACTACTTCAATCACGGCTACGAGTCGTCGCCGGTCACCCTGTTCTACGACGGACATATCCGGCTCGCCGGCGTCTCGGAAGCCATGAACGCGGATGAGCGGATGACCTCCCAGGCCGGGTACGGCCTGTGGAGCCGCGACACGCCCTTCGGGGCCGACGGCTACCTCATCCAGTGCGGCTACGACTTCGGCGACACGTCGTTCCACGTCCTCACCATCGACGGCATCATCGGGCGCGATCTCATCGGCAGTCACTGAGCCCCGCGGGCGCGGCCCCGGCGCGCGACCCGCCGATTCCCATGCCCTCTCCCTCCCGGCGCGACGGGCGCCGCCTCGCGGCGGCCCGTCGCGCTGCTGTGTCCGGACGTCGGAACCTGATGTACGGATGATGTTCGGTTCTGCCGCGTCGGCGCGCCGATCGTGATCGGACCGGAAATCGCGGCTTTTTCTCATCGCATGAGGTCCGGAATGCGAATACAGTAGTGGAGTGACATTCGTGTCACCCACGGCGACAGCGGCTCCCAATCACATCTTGCCGCTGCCGACCCCGTTCCTCACTCTTCATCTCTATGGAGGAATCCGCATGAAACGACGTAGTAGTGGCTTTACGATCATCGAACTGCTCGTGGTGATCTCGATCATCGCGCTGCTGATCGGCATTCTGCTGCCGGCCATCGGCCGCGCCCGCGAGACGGCGAAGGTGACGCAGTCGGAGTCGAACCTCCGCAACCTGGGCGTCGCGC
>JAGQOI010000371.1 GCA_020427625.1 Phycisphaerales bacterium
AGGTCGCCGGTGCTCGCGACGGTCGCGACGTCGGCCGGGGCGTCGCGGCCGAGCCGGTTCAGGTCGATGTTGCCGTTCGCGGTGACCGAGCGCGAGCCCTCGAAGAGCAGGCCGTCGGTCGCATCGGCGACGATGGAGTCGGCGTCGAGGTCGCCGTTGAAGGTCGCGCTGCTGCCGCCGGTGACGCGGAGGCGGGCGCCGGCGTTCACCTCGTCGAGGGTGACGACGTCGACGTTCGTGATGAGCACGTCGCCGGTGGTCGTCACGACGCCCTTGATGATCGCCGTACCGGAGTTCTTGAGCCGGAGGTCGTCGACGGTCACGTCGCCGTCGAGGCGGATGAGATCGGCGTTGCGGATGAGGAGCCGGGCGTTCCCGCCGACGGCGTCGCGGAACCGCACGGACTGACCTTCGATGGTCGAGTTGCCGAGCAGGTTGACCTGGTCGGCGAAGTCCACGCTGCCGCTGGCGTCGATGATCGCATCGAGATCGATGCCGCCGCCGCCGGCGACGTCGAGGTCGGCGACGGCGATGTCGCCGAGCAGGGTTGCCAGTCCGGCGGCGTCGACGTCGAGGTTGCGTCCGGCGCCGGCGACGCCGCTCGTGATCATGATGTCGCCGCCGGCCCCGGTGGTCCGCAGGCGGGTGTTCGCGCCGAGGGTGAGCAGGCCGTTGTAGGTCTGCGTGCCCGAGGTGCGGACGGAGAAGCCGTTGTTGCCGGCGTTGTGATTGAGGGTGAGATCGCTGTCGACGGTGAGGTCGCCGTCGAGGATGTCGATCCGGCCGTCGGCGACGGTGTTGTCCGCGATGATGGCGAGGCTGCCGTCGGCCTTGGTGACGTCGCCGCCGAAGGCGATGTCATTGCCGGCGGTGATGGTCTGGTCGCCTTCTTCCGTGAGCACGAGGTCGGTGTCGTCGAAGATGATGTCGTCCGACGCCGTGATGTCGCCGCCCATCATGGCGTCGCCGTTCGTGGACGCGACGGTGAACGTGCCGTTCTGGACGTCGACGTCGCCGGCGACCTGGACGTTGCCGTTCGCGTTGAACGTGAGGCCGTTCGACGCGGTGACGTTGCCCTGGGCGTCGATGATGCCGCTCGTCGCGGTGACGACCTGGGTCAGGCCGCCGCCCTCCTCGTTCGATCCGAAGAACGCGTCGTCGGTGAACGTGACCTGGGACGACGTGATGTCGCCGCCGATGGTCGACACGCCGTCGAACGTCGAGGCGTCGGACGTGTTCACATCGCCGGTGACCTCGAGGGTGCCGCCGTTGTTGAGCACGTTGAGGCTGCCGTCCGCGACGTCGATGGTGCCGTCGACGAGGATGGTCTGCGTGTTGTCGAGGACCTCGACGGTGAGGTTGCCCTCGCCGGTCTTGTCGAGGTCGCCGGTCTCGATGCTGCCGTTCGTCGACGTGATAGCCTGGTTGACGTCGTCGCCGTTGAACGTGCCGGAGCCGTTGAGGTCGATGTCGAACTCGGCCGCGACGTCGCCCGCGACGGTGTAGTCGCCGTTGACGGTGAGGAAGCCCTGGCTGTCGACGCCCTCGGCGAAGGTGATGCTGTCGCCCTCGACGGTGAGGCCGTTGCCCGCGTCGCCGACGGTCTTGCTCGCGGCGGCGTTGAACTGCACGGCGCCGCCGGCGGAGACCGTCTGGCTCGCGTCGCCGTCGAAGGTCGCATCGCCGTTGAAGGTCGCGTCGTTGCCGGCCATGACGTTGCCCGACACGGTCGCGAGGCCGTCGAACAGGACGTCCTGGTCGGCGTCGACGTGTCCGCGGACGGTCGCGTCGCTGAGGAAGCTGATGCTGCCGCCGCTGCTCGTGAAGGTCGCGAAGTTCGCGGCTTCGCCGGCGTCGACGGTGTCGTTGTAGGTCTGGTCGCCGGTGGTGGTGACCGCGACGCCGCCGCCGAACTCGGCCGTGCCGCCGGCATCGGTCTCGAGCGAGGCGAGGGTGACGTCGCCGTTGAAGGTCGTCGTCCCGCCGGTGTTCACCTGGACGTCGGCATCGTCGAAGCCGGCCTGGGCGGCGAGGGTGCCGTCGAAGGTGATGTCGGCGCTGCCCTGGCTCGTGAAGGTGGTGTCCTGCGCGAGTTCCACGTTCGTCGCGTAGGTCTGGCCGCCTTCGGTGACGATGCCGTCGCCGCCGAACGCGAACGTCGTGCCGCTCACGTCGAGCGATCCGAGCGCGTTCACATCGCCGATCGAGCCGGCGACCTCGACGTCCGGGGCGTTCAGCACGAGGGCGTTCGGCACGACGCCGCCCTGGGTGTTGATGCCGCTCGACGTCGTGATGGACGTCGCCGCGGTGAGGGTGATCGGTCCGCCGACGAAGACGTCGCTGTTCAGCGCGATCGTGTCGGCGGTGATGTTGCGGAAGATCTGGATGCGCTGCGGCGAGTTGAACTCGACGGCGCCCGTCGCCTCGAGCGTCGAGCCCGCCCAGTCCTCGAACAGGCGGATGGAGCCGATGCCGTCGCTCGGCAGGCCGGTGAACGCGACGTCCGCGCTCGCGGTGAGCGAGCCGAGGCCGACGATCGAGCCCTTGAAGTTGATGTGCTTGCCGGCCTCGAGGACGAGGTCGGGCGCGTTGGTGAACGTCAGGGTGTCGCCGGCGACGCTGTTCCCGAAGATGATCGTCTGCTCGGCCTGGAGCGTGATCGTGCCGACGAGGTCGGCGAGGGACGAGTAGGCGATCGAGAGCACGGTGTTCGGGAAGTCGTTGAACAGGACCTCGTTGTCGCCGAGGCCCGGATCGGGGTCGCCGACGCCGGGCGTGTAGTTCCAGACCTTGATGCCGATCGGATCGATGAGCAGTTCGCCGTCGGCCGCGCCGCCGCCGCCGGCCATGCGGATGGTCCCGTGAAGACCGAGCTCCTTGCCGGAGACCTCGGCGAAGCCGCCGGCGCCGCCGCTCGCTCCGCCCGAGAAGTCGATGGTCGAGTTGGACGAGACGTAGGTGACGCCGTTGTAGCTGTGGATGAGGATGTCGCCGCCCTTCGCATTCCCGCGTCCCTGGGCGGTGATGGTGGAGCCGTCGATGAGGTGCGTGTGGTTCTGGCTGGTGATCTCGATCGTGCCGGCGTGCCCGAAGTCGGCATCGGCGCGGATGCGGCCCTGGTTGACGATGCTCGGGGCGTGGATGGTGATGTCGCCGGCGAGCCCGTTGTCGACGCTCACCTTGATGGTGCCGTCGACCGTGTTGTGGATCGCGCCGTCCGCGGCCGCGAGGTGGATCTCGCCGCCGCTCGCCCGGAGCAGGCCGCTGTTGCGCAGCGCGAGGCCGTACATGTCGCCCGCCCCGAGGATGATCTGGCCGCCGTCGGCGATGACGCTGCCGGTGTTCTCGACGCCGGCCTGTCCGATGATCGTCGGCGTCGACGATCCGGCCAGCGGTCCGTTGTGGAGGAGCTGGTGTCCGTCGACCTTGACGTGCACGTGTCCGCCGACCTCGGAGATGAGGATGTCGTTGCCGGCGATCATCGTGATGACGCCCTGATCGGCGCGGACGATGCCGGTGTTCTTGACGTACTGGCCGATGAGGTGGGCCGCGTGCGACGCACGGATCTCGCCGTGGTTCACGACCGAGCCGGTGACCTCGCGGAAGCGGTCGATGTGGTTGAGGAACTTGTTGTCGGTGATCGTGCCGGCCGCGGCATAGATGCCGCCGACGTCGACGAGCGCCCCGTGCCCGAAGTAGATGCCGGCCGGGTTCGAGATGTACACGGTGCCGTTCGCGAGCAGCGTGCCGTTGATCATCGACGGATCGGGACCGGTGATCCGGTTCAGCACCCGCGCGAACTCGCCGGGCTGGATGAACTGCACCGTCTGTCCGTTCCAGATGTTGAAGCTCGAGAAGTTGATGATCGAACCGTCGCTCGCCTGAATGATCATGTACTGACCGTTCTGGCTGATGACGACGTTGCCGTTCACGACCTGCGCGCCCTGCGGCGTCGCGGTCGCCTGGCCCGTCATCAATCCCACCGCCAGAGCGAGCGAGAACAATCCACCCGTACGTGCCGCCTGGTTACGTCGCGTCTGCACTGACATCACCTCTGAACCTCCTGCTATTCCGGAGTTTACGCTTCCCGACCCCTGTGATCATTCTAACCCGAGGCCGACACGTTAGTAGAGAAAAGTCGCGACGAAGTGAAAACGGTTCGACCCCGCATGCACGTTGTCCGATTCCAGGTCCTGTAATGCGACGCCCCAGTCGACCCGGAGATTGATGTTCTGCCGGAGGAGCAGTTCGATGCCGACGCCGGTGCCGACGAGGGTGTTATCGCTCTCGAAGCTGAAGGGGTCGCTGATGATCGTCTGACCGACGTCCACGAACCCGCGCAGGATGAGGTCCCAGTCGGGTCGTGTGTACACGTACTGCGGCGCCCAGCGGAACGGGCGTCCGAAGAACGGACGGGCGAGATCGGGATCGCTCGGCGTGAAGATGCGGGGCAGATGGAATCGATACTCCGCCGTCGCGACGTACGCCGTGTCGCCGGCCGCGACCGACTCCGGGTAGCCGCGCACCGAGTAGAAGCCGCCGACCACCTGCTCGGCCTGCGGCACGAGGCGGCGTTCGAAGGCGTACTGCCCGCGGAACCCGAGCGCGATCTCGTGGGCCAGCGTCGACGACGAGGGCGTCGACGCGTCCGCCCACGCGGCCGGGTTGAGCACCGGCTCGAGGAAGAACGAGTGGGCGATGTCCCACCGCAGGATCGTCCAGTTCTCGTCCGGATCCAGACGACCCATGCCCAGCACGTCGCCGCCGTCCGTCCACGACAGCGTGAGCGAGCCGACGGTGTCGACCTTGTCGTTGCGACGCTCGAGGCGGACGCCGACGTACGGCGACACCATGTCGGTCTCGCCGTTCGTGAACGTCACGCGGTTCTCGACCTTGTCATGACTCCACTGGACGCCGAGGACGGCGTCGAGGAACAGGTCGTCGTTCTGGTAGAAGTTCTGGACGACCTCCGCGCCGGCGCCGTAGCTGCGGCCCTCGAAGACTTCGTTCGCGAACCCGACCTCCGACGCGGTGTACTCGCTCCAGTTGCCGAAGATGCGGTAGCGCGTGCGGTCGAGATCGCCCAGGCGGGCCTCGTAGCTCGCGATCAGCGCGTGCGACGCATCGAAGCCCGCGGTGAGGTAGTCGAGGCTGAACAGATCGTCGTGGTTCGTGAGCTGGTTGACGAGGAAGCCGAGCCGGTAGCGCCAGCGATCGGTCTGCTTCGTGCCGGTGTTCGACACCTGGCCGTACAGCAGCAGACCCTTGTTCTCGTTCACCATGTAATGCAGCTCGACGCCCGTGTTGCCGGCGCCCGCGACCGCGACGTCGACCCGGCGGCCGGGATGTCGACTCAGGTGCAGCGCGTACTCGTTGAGCTCGCGACGACGCAGCAGGTCCTGCCGGTTCGACGGGAGCGGCATGCCGGCGTCGTCCGCCAGCGGCTGGTAGGGCTGGAACGGCGACTTCATCCGGATGCGGTCGTGCAGCGGGTTGTTCTCCAGCGGCGCATCGCCGGTGATCCGGTCGCCGTAGGCGAAGGTCCGCACGGCCGACACGAGCGGGTTCAGGACGATGATCCGGAGCACGTCGCGCTCGGCGCCCGTCCGCAGATCCGGGAACTCGTTGGCCGCGCCGATCTGACCCGGCGACGGTGCCGCGAACCCGCCGAGCAGGTCCATGGCTTCCAGACGCTCGCCGATCGCGCGCAGCACGCCGAACTGGATCGCGTGCAACGTGAACACGGTCCCGGGCGGGAACGCGTCGCCGAGACGATGCACCTCCCGCGCATAGCCGGGCAGCGGGAACTCGTCCGTCGCGGCGACGTACCCGCCGTCCGTCGGGATGAGCGTGAACTCGACGTCGAGGAACGACTCGATCGGCGCGTGCTGCGGATGGTCCTCGAAGTACCCGATCTCGAACCGCTCGATCGGGAACGAGCGGCCGAAGTAGACCGGGTTGCGGGGATCCTGGGACCACGCCGCGTCATCGACGTCGGCCGGACGCTCCGTGCCGCCCGGCAACGGCGGCAATCCATCGCCCGACTGCGCGAACGCCGTCGCACCCATCATCGAAACGAGCACCATGAGCAGTGCCGCGCCGATCACCCGACGCATCTCGAATCGATGCACGTTCAACTCGCCATGTTGTCCTGACATTGGCCTCACTCAACTTGTGCTGGAAGACACACCGTTCCAGGGACGCTGGGAACCGCTGGAGAGTTGGCGTGATGGATGCGTTGCTCGGTCTGCGCTGAACCCCGCGCCTCCCGACCCGATCCACCCTCGCTCGTCCTCCCCGAGGAAGGACCGACACCCGCTCCCCGACCGAACCTCCACGGAATACCCGACTCGCTCGTAGCCTATCACAACGACTCCCGCCCGTACACCTGACGAGCGACCCGAAAACCCATCCGGTCAGGACCTTCGGTACGCATCGATATCGACCACTTCATTGTTCGCCGATGAATCTCGTCGCCTCCAGCAGGGCGACGAGCCGGTCGCACCGCGAGGGCGGCAGCAGCGCCCGCTCGTCCGCCGAGAACGCCAGCCGGAAGCCGACGTCGCAATACGCCAGGTCGTCATGCGTCCCGAGCGGCTCCGTCGCCTCCGTCGACCGCGGCGACAAGGCCGACGCGCCGATCACCCGCTGCCGATCCCCCGACCTCACGAACTCCGCGACGTTGCCGACGAGATCCACGAACGTCGAGCCGTCACCGTCGTCCACCGGCCGGAACCACAGCCAGCCGTCACGCTCCGTCGTCCGCTCCGCCTGCGCCGCCGCGATCCGCGGCCCGGCGGCGGCCGGGCCCGCCTTGAACACGCCCTCGTCCGGCAACGGCACGGACTCCCCCTGATCCTGCTTCGCGAGCACCGCGTCCAACTCGTCGTACCACGTCGCA
>JAGQOI010000372.1 GCA_020427625.1 Phycisphaerales bacterium
CCGACAAGGCCCACCATGAACCGAATTCGACGCCTCGGAGTCGTTGCGGTCGTGTTGACGGTCCTCGCGCCGACCGCGGCCGCGCAGGCCCCGTCCGGCGCGCCGCCCGTGCCCGCTCCCGCCGACGTCCGCGCGACGGATCATCCCTGGGATGACGGCTCGCGGGTCGACCTCGAGTGGTCGGCGCCGGCCGACGCCGCGGACCGCATCGCCGGCTACAAGGTCTACCGCTCGCGCACCTTCGTGCCCGCCGGCGAGGAGGGCGAGAAGGAACTCGAACGCCTCTGGAACGAGGAGGCGAAGAAGGCCGTCACCCTCGCCCGGATCACGGCGACCAAGGCCATCCTCGGCGACGACTGGTCCGGCACGGCGGAATCGCTCACGCCCGAACAGGCGCAGCAGGTCCGCGACGCCCGGGCCGCCGCGGCCGCGACGGCGGAGGCGGCCTACGACCGCGGGGATCGGGCCGCGATCGACGTCTCCCCCCTCCCGGAGGGCGTGAAGCAATGGAAGTTCATCGAGCTCATCGAACCCGACCGCACGTCCTACACGGCCCGTGATCTCACCCTGGGCGAGTCGTACCGCTTCCGCCTCGTCGCCGTCGACGAGGACGGCAACGAGTCGGCGCCCGCCGACACGACCGCGACCGTCGCGCCCACCCGCGAGCCCTTCGACGGCCTCCGCCTCTACTTCTTCATCACAACGCTCATCTTCTGCGGCTCGGTCGTGACCTTCATCGCGATCGCCCGGGGCGGGCGCCCGCTGAAGGTCCGCACGATCGCCGGTCTCGAGGCGGTCGACGAGGCGGTGGGTCGGGCGACGGAGATGGGACGCAGCGTGATGTTCATTCCGGGCACGCAGGACATCAACGAGATGCAGACGATCGCGGGCATCACGGTGCTCGCGCGGGTCGCGAAGACCGCCGCGGAATACGACGCGAAGGTCGAGGTCCCGACCTCCCGCTCGCTCGTGATGACGACGGCGCGGGAGACGGTGCAGGCGGCGTTCCTCGCGGCCGGACGTCCGGACGCGTACAACGAGGACCTCATCTACTACGTGACGGACGAGCAGTTCGGCTACGTCGCGTACCTGACGGGCCTGATGGTGCGGGAGAAGCCGGCCGCGTGCTTCTACATGGGCATGTTCTACGCCGAGTCGCTCATTCTCGCGGAGACGGGCAACGCGATCGGCGCGATCCAGATCGCGGGTACGGCCCAGCCGGCGCAGCTGCCGTTCTTCGTCGCGGCGTGCGACTACACGCTGATCGGCGAGGAGTTCTTCGCCGCGTCGGCGTACCTCTCCGGCTCGGCGGAGGAGCTCGGCTCGCTGAAGGGCCAGGACGTCGGCAAGCTGCTCGTCGCGATCGTGCTGCTCATCGGCGTCGTGCTCGCGACGCTCGCGTCGGCGACCGGCAGCGACTCGATCAAGTCGGCGGTCGACTTCCTCACCCAGACGATCCTCGCGTAGGAGCATTCGATGAAACGGACCATCCCCCTGCTCATCGCGATGATCGCGGGCTTCGTGATCATCGTCGCGTACTTCATCCCGGCGACGGAGGGATGGGCGGAGTACGCGAACATCTGGTTCGACATTCTCGCGGCGATCGCGTTCATCCTCGGCGGCGGCAGCCTGCTGAAGATCCATCTCCGCAAGATCTCCGACCGTCGTCCCGGCTGGGCGTTCTCGGCCATCACGCTGTTCGTCTTCTTCGCGACGCTCATCGTCGGGCTCGGCAAGATCGGCGTGCATCCGAACCCGCAGTACCCGGACCGGACGTGGTCGGGCTCGTACTTCGAGACCGGATCGCCCTTCGACTTCCTGTACGAATTCGGCTTCAAGCCCCTCACCGCGACGATGTTCGCGATGCTCGCCTTCTACGTCGCCTCCGCGGCGTTCCGGGCGTTCCGCGCGAAGAACGTCGAGGCGACGCTGCTGCTCGGCACGGCGTTCATCATCCTGCTCGGGCGGACATTCGCCGGTCCGGCGCTGACCTCGTTCATCCCTCCGGACGGCGCGTTCGCGGGCCTGAAGCTCGAGAACCTGACCGTCACGATCATGAAGGTGTTCAACACCGCGGGCAATCGCGCGATCATGATCGGCGTCGCGCTCGGCACGGCGTCCGTCTCGCTGAAGATCCTGCTCGGCGTCGACCGCTCGTACCTCGGATCGGGGGAGGATTGATCCCATGCTGAACCTGCTGCGCACCATCGATCGCCGCTGGATCTTCCTCGCGATGTTCCTCGCGGTCGCCATCCCGATCCTGCTCGAAGCCCGCTTCCCGGAGATCCCCACCGGGCTCGCCCAGTCGACGTTCGACGAGGTCGACACGCTCAACGAGGGCGATCCCGTCCTGCTCGCCTTCGACTACGACCCGGCGAGCGAAGGCGAACTCGGCCCGATGGCGACCGCCTTCGTGCGGCACTGCTGCGAGAAGAAGCTCCGTATGTACTTCCTCGCCCTCTGGCCCGTCGGACCGCAGATGATCCGCCAGACCATCGACGGCGTGATCAAGCGCGACTTCGGACACCTCGAGTACGGACGCGACTACGTCAACCTCGGCTTCAAGGCCGGCAACGAAGGCGTCATCAAGGTCATCATCTCGGACTTCAGCGAGCTCTACACGACCGACATCAACGGCACGCCGCTCAGCGCCATCCCGATGATGGAAGGCATGGACAGCGTCCAGAACTTCAAGCTCGTCATCAACGTCTCCGCCGGCTACCCGGGCACGAAGGAATGGGTGCTCTACGCCAAGACGCCCAACCCCGAACTCACGCTCATCGCCGGCTGCACCGGCGTCCAGGCGCCCCTCCTCTACCCGTACATCCCGCAGCAACTGCCGGGCCTGCTCGGCGCCATCAAGGGCGCGGCCGAGTACGAGAAGCTCGTCCTGGAGAAGTACGGCGCCAACGTGCCCGACCTCGATCGCGACGGCAACGTGATCATGGAGGACGGCAAGCCCCGGATTCCCGCCCGGTACCTCGAAGGACGCCGGCGCATGGGACCCCAGCTCGTCGCCCACCTGCTCATGATCGCCCTCATCATCGTCGGCAACGTGATCTACCTCATCGACCGCAAGCGAGGATCCCGCTGATGCGCCGCGAAACCCTCGTCTGGACCATCATCCTCCTGGCCGGCACCGTCGCCGTCGCCCTCAACGCCGG
>JAGQOI010000373.1 GCA_020427625.1 Phycisphaerales bacterium
AGGTCCGCCGGGCCGACCGTACCGTCGCCGTCGAGGTCGGACGCACACCCGGGGCATCGTCCCCAGTCCGACAGGAGCGACGCGAGATCCTCCGGACCGACGCCGCCGCTGCCGTCGAGATCCGCCGGACAGGCGTCCGCCGCGCGATAGGCGCGGACGTTCGTCCCGGTGCCGCACACGATGAGCGTGCCGTCGGCGCCGAGCGCCGGGCCGCCGACGTTGACGCCCGTCACGACCTCCGTCCAGCGCAGCGTGAGGTCGGCGTCGAACGAGAACAGGCGTCCGGTCGAGAAACCGCCGTTCGTGAGGAAGATCCGTCCCGACGCATCGATGGCCATGCGGGCGGACAGCACGACGTCGTACGGCAGCACCTCGGACTGGTCGATGACCGATCCGTCGAGCGGGTCGAGGCGGAGCACGCGGAACAGGTCGGTACCCGCCGCGGCCTCGATGCCGGTCTCGTAGGTATAGACGCTCCCGTCCGGTCCGACGCCCATCGTCGCGAAGGGCATGTAGCCGATGGGGACGCTCCACTTCTCGACGAGCGCATCGCCGGTGTCGCTGATCGCGACGAGGAAGTCGCTGACCGGGTTGTTCTGCGATCGCGGGGCGTAGATCGTTCCGTCCGGCCCGACGAACACGCCGAGTTGCTCGATGAAGCCGCCGCCGATGCCGCCCGTCGTCGCGATGACGGCGCCGGTGACGAGGTCGATCGACGTCACGCGCGGGCCGGTGGGCGACGCCTCCCAGTAGTACCCGCGCTCGCCGAACACCGAGACGAGACAGCCGTTCGTGGTCGGGCACGAGCGTGGCGTCGACCACACGGTCGCGCCGGTCGCGCCGTCGATGCGCAGGATCGCGTCGAAGTTGCCGACGATGAGGTCGCCGTCCGACGCGAACGCGACGCCCTCGGTGGTCGATTCGTCGACGAGGTCCTCGGACGTCCACAGGATGCCGCCGGTCGTGCCGCTGAGGGCATACATCGGCGCGAGGTTCGTGTTGCCGGCCCGCGTCGCGTAGACGCGGCCGTCGCGGGCGCCGGACACGCGACTGCGCCACTCGTCGCCGCCGAGCGACGGAAGTTGGGTCGTCCACCGCAGGCGACCGGTGTCGAGGTCGTGAGCGACGATCGTCGTGCCGGTGGGAATGGTGAAACTCTGGATCCTGGCCGCGAAGACCGTATCGCCGTCGATCACCGCCTGCTGCGACACGATCGCCGACAGGCTGCCGCTCCAGAGGAGTTCGGGCGTCGCGGGTCCGTTCCAGGCGGAGCGGCAGTCGCGGGCGGAGTTGCCGCCCGGCCCGACGTTCCAGTCGGTCGTGCCCGCGCCGGCGAGCGGCACGAGGGCGAGGCTGGTGATGATGGCCGGGAGGTCGAGACGTCGCGTCGGCATGGGGGTTCTCCTGTCCCATCGAGGCTACCGGCGGCGGGTCGGCGACACAACGGTCGGGGCGCGAAACGGACGGCGGGCGACGCGCCGTCGATCGCCAAAAACGCCACAGGCCGCCTGGTCGGGCGGCCCGCGGTGTTCCTCAGTTCTGCGGAGTGAGGAAGGAGGGAAGAGGCTTGGGAGGTCGAGGTCGTGGTGCCACGGAGCGGCGCGGGCGGATCATCAGTGGGTCAGGAACGTATCGCCGGGTCCGTGCTGCACATCACCCTTCTGGAGGATGAGGATGCCGTCGGGCAGCCAGATGTTGTCGGATCGCACCTTGGGAATGTCGAGCCATTGCACGGAGCCGTCGTTGTGGAGCACGTTCTGGCCGCGTTCGCCGTGATTGAGGGACAGCGAGAGCGCGTGTTTCGGATCGCCGAGTCGGGCGGCGTCGATGAGCGGGTTGCGGTCGGCGAGGGCGGCGACGGTACGGGCGCCGTTCCAGGTCGAGCGGATGCTCGGGACCTGGAGCTGGTAGCTGTAG
Organism: Phycisphaerales bacterium; assembly: GCA_020427625.1. GTDB lineage: Bacteria > Planctomycetota > Phycisphaerae > Phycisphaerales > SM1A02 > JAGQOI01. The sequence continues at coordinate 1,918 of JAGQOI010000373.1, forward strand.
CAGGGTCCGTCGTGGGCGGCGCCGGGGCAGTCGAGGCAGCGTTCGTCGCAGTAGCCGCCGGCCATGAGCGGCGAGAGGTTGTCGAAGTTGCGGGCGGTGTCCCAGCTCAGCGCGCCGGCGATGGCGGGCGAGGAGGGCATGGCGTTGCCGTACTCGTCGGCGTAGAGCGAGAACGCGCGTCCGAGGAGTCGCATGTTGGCCTGGCAGGACGATTCGATCGCGTTGTGCCGGAAGGCGGAGAGCATGGGCAGGGCGATGCTCGTCGCGATGAGGAGGATGGCGGCGATGGACAGCAGGTCGGGCACGCGCATGAGGCGCCACCGCATGCGCTGCGGCTCGTCGTCGGCGACGACGACGCGGGAGGCGTCGCGATCGACCTCGTACTGATCGATGCGGGCGAGCGTCGCGTGAATGAGCGCGATGTCGGCGTCCTCGGCCGGATACTGCTCCAGGGCGTTGAAGAGCGTCATCATGGACTCGCCCCGCGCCCGATCGGCGAGCGGCAGATCGAGACGCGCGAGATCGAACCCGTTCGCGACGAGCTCGTCGAGCAGGTGCTCATCGGCGGGCGACAGCTCGAACGGCACGTCGTCGTGCGGCTCGTCGCGGAAGTCGTCCCGCTCGTGGTCTCCGGCGCTGTGGTTCCATGGCTTCATGTCGCGGATTTCCCCTTGGCCAGTTCGGTCTTCCAGGTCTTCGCGAACGCCGCGACCGCCGTGTGCAGACGGCTCTTCACCGTGCCCAGCGGAATCTCCAGCGTCTCGGCGATCTGGTTGTAGCTCATGCGTTGGAAGTAGCTCAGCAGCAGGATCTCCCGCAGGTGCGGCGGCAGCGCGTCGACGACCGTCTTCACGATGCGGCTGCGCTCCGAGTCGAGCAGCGGCGCGTCCGGTCCGGGCAGATCGTCTTCGAGCAGATCCACGAACCGGCGCCCGTCGTCGCCCGACGGACCCGAGATCGACGCGCTGAGCGACATCGGCGTGCGCCGACCGTGCTTGCGGTGATGATCACGAGCCTTGTTCGCGGCGATCGTGAACAGCCACGGCTTGAAGCGACGATCGGTGTCGAACGTGTCCGCCGAGATGTGGATCTGGAGGAACGTCTCCTGGAACACGTCCTCGGCCGCGGCTCGCGAGCCGAGGAATCGGATCAGGAAGTGCAGCAGCTCGTTGCGATACCGCGAGAGCAACTCCTGGAAGGCGCGATGATCGCCCTGGCGGTAGTTCTCCAGCAACGCCTCGTCGGTCAACTCGATCACCGGTGCCTCCGCGGAATCAGATCGGCGGATTGTAGCGGCGACCGGCGCGCCCCGTCGGGCGGCCCACGACGCCACCGCCCGCTGCAAGGCCTGCGGAGCACGCGGGTTCAGGGCATCGACGGGATGGAGAGGCAAGGCGGACATCGCACCGTTCCTACGCCGCCCGACCGCGCCGGGATCGCGCCGAGATCGGGGATTTCCGCAAAGGGCGCCGAGGCGATTGTTCGGGTTCCGTCAGGATCGACCGCCGGGAATGCCGCCACGCGTTCGGGTTCAGGCGTCGGGCCCGGTTGGGTCGTCCGACGGATCGTCGTCGAACGCATCATCCTCGAACAGGCCCGCCCAGTCGGCGGCGCGGCTCTCGAAGCACGCTTCGGGGGCCGGCCGGTCGCCCGAGGCCTCGAACAGGAACAACTCCTCGCTCTCGTCCGCCTCTGCCGCGACGAGGACGAGGATCTGTCGCGCCGGCTCGTAGTCGGACATGATGGCGCGATAGTCGTCGCCGGGGGGGACGGCGGCGATCGGGACGTAGGAGACGTTGGGGAAGGCCGCCTCGCCGCGCCGGACGGACTCGGCCGCGGCATACAGGTCGTCATCCCAGCAGACGACCACGCCCCGGCCCTGAATCGAGTGTCGATGCCAGGCGAACGCGGCCAGGTCGTCCCAGAGGTCGGAGACCGCATCGAGGAGGCGCTGTTCGGACTCGGTGGGCATGGCGGACGGACTCCTCGACGGGGTTGCATTCCGGACGGAACGCCGCCATGATCGGCGGGACCGCGGCAGCGTCCCCGAAGTGCCGCCGCGAGGCAACCCCAGGAGAGTCGATGTGCACCAGGTGAAGTTGTTCAAGGGTGTCGAGAACGAGATCCACGGGCTGGAAGCGGAGATCAACGCCTGGCTCAAGGAGTCGGGCGCGAAGGTCGTGCAGATGCTCGGCAACATCGCTCCCCAGACGCCCGGGCGCGAGCAGGGTGGCAGCACATCGCGTTTCGCGCCGTCGGACCTGTTCCTCGCCGTCGTGTACGAGGCCTGAGTCTCCCGTCGCGTGCCGCCTCGACCCCCGACCTGACCGCCCGATTCGAGGACTCGGTCAGGCCATGGAAGCGGTGCGCCGCGGAGCCGTTCCGATGTGATTCGGCAAGCGCGGAAGCGCACGACGCGACGGGCCTGTCAAGCATGATGTGCGGCGGCCACACGCCTTGCGGGGGCCCGATACGCGGGCTCGCGAGATGCCTTTCCTAGACAATTTGTCTACACCGGGCTTGACCGACGGACGACCGTTAGACAAGATGTCTACGTGCGAGTCATCAGTCTCAAGCCCCTGCGGGCATTCTGGGAGCAGTACCCCGACGCCGAGGCGCCTCTTCGGCAGTGGTATCGAACGGCGACCTGTGCGGTATGGGCGAACCTGCAGGACGCTCGACAGGACGACCCACATGCTGACGGCGTTCGAACGAAGACGTCCGGGATCCTGACGGTCTTCAACATCGGTGGCAACAAGTATCGATTGATCGCTCGTATTCGGTATGACCATCAGTTGATCAATGTCCGTCATGTCCTGACTCATCATGCGTACGACGAAGGCAGTTGGAAGGAGTAGCCACAATGCCCGCGACAAGGAATCACGACAACGCGAAGCTCCCGGGCCGGTTCGAGGACCTTGTTGCTCAGATGCCGCCCCGAGCGATCGTCGACGATGCGCAGCTCGAGAACACCATCGAGATGATCGACGCCCTGATGGCAAGCGGAACGCTCACCAAGGGTCAGGCGATCTACATGGAGACTCTCGTGCAACTGGTTCAAGTGTACGAGTCAACCCATCACGAGATCGACATCGCGGACCTCACCGGGCTCGATTCGCTCAAGCATCTGATGGGCGAGAACGACATGAACGCATCCGATCTCGCTCGACTGCTCGGCGTTCACGCCAGCATGGGTTCGAAGATCCTGAAGGGCGATCGCGCGCTGACGGTCGACCACCTGAGGAAGCTCGCCGTTCGGTTCAGGGTCAGTCCTCAGCTCTTCATCGACTGATCCGCGCCACAAGGCGTTCACCTGGTCGGAGTCGCCGGGTCTCGCGCCGTCAGACGCATGCCGAGCCGGAGCAAGGGCGCACCCGCGACCGTCCGATCGGAGAAAATCCGCCGCTCGCGCTTGACGTCGCGCCGTCTCAATGCAATACTTGCATCGTGACGCAAACAAACAAACAGATTCCCGCCTCGCCCCGCCAGGCCGGCCGACGCCGGGCGGCCGTGGATACGGGCCTCGACGCGACCTTCTTCAAGGCCCTCGCCGATCCCACCCGCGCCCGCATCCTCGCCTGCCTCGTGAAA
>JAGQOI010000374.1 GCA_020427625.1 Phycisphaerales bacterium
AGGACCTGAACCCCGGACCCGACGCCGCCGCCCGCGTATGACGTGACCGGGGGGCAAAAAGTTCCCCCGGCTCCGGAGAAGCGACGGTCGATCGGGCGCAAAATGCGGTATCGTCCGCCCGCCGACCCGCCCGACGCGGGCGCGCCCCTGATCCCGGGAGGATCCCACCATGGCGCCGCCGACCTCGACCGCCCGACCGATCCGACCGGCCGCCCGAACCGCCGACATCCGCTACGCCGTCCGCGACGTCATCAGCCTCGCCACCGAAGCCGCAACCGCCGGTCGCGACATGCTTTACCTCAACGTCGGCGATCCCAACATCTTCGGCTTCCAGCCGCCGCGTCATCTCATCGACGCGACCGTCGACGCCATGCGGGCGAACCGCAACGGGTACGCGCCGTCGTCGGGTCTCGCCGAGGCCATCACCGCCGTCGAGACCGAGGCCGCCCGCAAGGGCATCGCCTCGATCTGTCATACCTACATCACGTCCGGCGCCAGCGAGGCCATCGAACTCGCCCTCGCCGCCCTCGCCGACCCGGGCGACAACGTCCTGACCCCCTCCCCGGGCTACCCGCTGTACACCGCCGTGCTCGCGAAGCTCGGCGTCGAGAACCGTGGCTACTTCCTCGACGAGGACGCCGGCTGGCAGCCCGACCTCGCCGATCTCCGCCGCCGCATCGACGACCGCACCCGCGCGATCGTCCTCATCAACCCGAACAACCCCACCGGCTCGCTCTGCGACGAGTCCACGCTCCGCGCGCTCATCGACCTCGCCGTCGAGCACAACCTCGTGATCTTCAGCGACGAGATCTACGACAAGCTCGTGTTCGACGGCGGGACGCACACGTCGACGGCCGCGCTGTCCGCCGAGGCGAAGATCATCACGTTCAACGGGCTCTCGAAGTCCTACGTCGTGCCGGGCTTCCGCATCGGCTGGGGGATCATCTCCGGCCCGCCTGCCGAGCTGGAGGATTACTGCGAGGCGATCCGCAAGATGGAGCGCGCCCGGCTCAGCGCGAACCATCCCGAGCAGTACGCGATCCGACCCGCCCTCGAGGGCGATCAGTCGCACCTCGTCGACATGATGGCCCGCCTCACCACCCGGCGCGACATCACCGCGTCACGACTCAACGCCATCGACGGCATCTCGTGCGTCACGCCCGGCGGCGCGTTCTACGCGTTCCCGCGCATCGACCTCGGCGTCTCCGACACCGAGTTCTGCACCCGCGTCATCCGCGAGACCGGTGTCGTCGTCGTGCCCGGCAGCGGCTTCGGCCAGCGCCCCGGCACCGAACACTTCCGCGTCGTCTTCCTCCCCCCCGACGACGTCCTCGAACGTGCCTTCGACCGCATCGCCCAGATCGCCGCGTCGTACCGCTGACGAAGATCCCGACATGACCGACCACATCCCGATCCACCCGGCCGGACCGTTCACCCGCGATCCCGACGCCGACGCCGGCCGACACGTCACCTGGATCGCCGAACTCGCGGCCCTGCCCGCCGAACTCCGCGCTGCCGCGGCCGGCCTGTCGGACGCCCACCTCGACGTCCCCTACCGTCCCGGCGCCTGGACCGGTCGTCAGATCATCCATCACGTCGCCGACAGTCACATGAACTGCTACATTCGGTGCAAGTGGACGCTCACCGAATCGGAGCCGCTCATCAAGGCGTACGACGAGACGTCGTGGGCGAACCTTCCCGACTCGCGCGAAGGCCCGATCGACGCGATCCTCGATCTGCTCGACGCCCTCCACCGCGCCTGGACCGATCTCCTGCGCCGGCTCGAACCCGAGGACTGGATGCGCCGCTTCCGACACCCGGAGACCGGCGACGAGCCGACCCTGCATGAAGCCATGGAGTACTACGTCTGGCACGGTCGCCATCACTGCGGGCAGATCCTCTCGATCCGCCGCCGCGCCGGCCTGCCGACGACCGACCGGCCGTGATCCCCGCCGTCGGGCGGGGACGACGGCGCTCGGACGAAGGAACTCGATCGGATCCGTGAAGATGACCCGAAGGACTGCGAAGGCGGCGCCCTGCATATCGAGTACCGGATCATCGCCGGGCATCCGGGTTTCCGTCGTTCATCTCCGCGGCGGATCGCCGAGCCGGGTGACGCAGAATCGGAGCATCGGACCATGAGATGGCGGCCGCTGCTGCTCGCGCTGGTCGCGGTATCGTCGCCGGCGTCGACGTGTGACGCCGCCGACACCACGATTCGGGTCCGTCTGGAGGGCGACGGAGCGGACGCCATTCGCACGTTGCCGGTGAGTGCGTGGGTCGGCTTGGGGCCGGTCAGCACGACGTCCTGGTTCGACGAGCACAACTGCGCGGAAGTCGTCGTGTCGGGCGACGCCTTGGTACCCGGTGCGATATCGATTCAGACGCTGTGGGGCGTCGATGGTGCGAGTTGGGCACCTGTTCATCAGGAAGTCTACGAGATGCGTCTGCGTCTCCAGGAAGACCTGGCGTGGTCGGTCCCATCGTGTGAGCCGTCGGCTGAGGCCGGCGTCTTCGAAGCCGTCATTCGCGTCTCCAAGTCGGTGACTCTGACCGGTCGGGTATCGAGCGATGTCGTGCTCGTCTGGACCGACCACTTCAGCCTGCCCTGGGTGGCTGCGGTCAGCGACGGTCGCTATCGCATCACGGGTCTCCCGGTGGGCGAACGCCGAGTCGTCTTCTTCAGGAGCCATGGCGCGTCTCGCGTCGATGTCGTCGTCGTGCCCGCCGAGACCATGGGTGCCGCGGCGACCCTTGACCATGACGCCGCCGATCCTCCGGGCGACCGTATCGCCTTCCGGGCGTCGCTCACGAACGGCAACGCGGTCCGCGGCCGAATCGGCGGAATGATGATGGATGCGATCACGCTGATCTCGACTGCGGATGCCACGGCCTACGTCATTCCCATGACGCCCACCGGCGTGCCGGTCGGACCGGGCAAGGTTGTGGCGGATGTCGCGTACACCTACGAAGAACCGAACCGATGGGCAGCGCGGGTGCCCGCGGGGACCTATTGCGTGGTGCCCGGTGCCGCCGGAGTCGATCGTGCGCCGTATGCCGCCGTCGCGTGCGCCGTCCTGGATCACGCAGACCTCGCCGCGTTTCCGCAGGTGACGATCGAGGCCCGTGACGATCAGGTCTTCGAGTTCGACGGCGGCGCCATCTACGCGCAGATCTGCAGTGCGATCCGGACGAGTGCTGCGAAGGCGAAACGCGAAGCGGCTCCATCGAAGGAGGCGGCTCCGCCTGAGATGGCTGCCGCCGACGGGCCGTCATGCACAGGCGGAAGACGGCCGGAGTCGAGCCGGTACCGAGTGCGACTTCGCTCAATGGAGGCCGTACCATCCTGGTGATCCGTCTGGCCCCGCATAACTTCACCGACACACCGTCGGTCCGGAATGATCTTCACCGTCACGCCATGAAGCCACGCGAACTTGCCAACCTCGGCGTGCCGAAGCATGCGATGAAGACCGCGATCGAGACCGTCGTCGCACTGCTCGGCGACGGGCACTCGAAGACGAACGTGCGCCTCATGATCGCCGGTGCCGTCGCCGCGCCGGACGATCACCTCGAACGTGAACCGCTCGCGACCCTGGCCCGCGCACTCCAGCCCGCGGCACGACCCGACGGCGCCTTCATCGAACGCCGCGAGCCGGCGCCGTGGCGCCAGTGGGGCGAAGGGCTCGATGAGAACTCGATCGAGCAGATGCGCAACGCCTGTCGCCTGCCCGTCGCCGTCCGTGCCGCGCTCATGCCCGATGCGCACCTCGGTTACGGCCTGCCGATCGGCGGCGTGCTCGCGACGTCGAACGCGGTGATCCCCTACGCCGTCGGCGTCGACATCGCCTGTCGCATGAAACTCACCGTGCTCGACCTGCCCGAGTCCGCCCTGCGCGGGCAGTCCGAACGTCTCGCCGACGCGCTCGAAACCCAGACGCGCTTCGGGCTCGGCGCGGCGTTCCGCGATCGCAACGACCACGACGTCCTCGATGCCGACTGGACCGTCAGTCCCGTCACGACGCGCTTCAAGGACAAGGCGTGGACGCAACTCGGCACGAGCGGCTCCGGGAACCACTTCGTCGAGTTCGGACGCTTCACCGTCGACGATCCCGCGCACGCCCGCACGCTCGGCCTCGAACCCGGCACGTACCTCGCGCTGCTCTCGCACAGCGGCAGTCGGGGCACGGGCGCGTCGGTCGCCGACCACTACTCACGTCTCGCGATGGATCTCCATCCGGAGCTGCCGAAGCCGCTCCGGCACCTCGCCTGGCTCGATCTCGACACCGAACCCGGGCAGGAGTACTGGCGGGCGATGAACCTGATGGGCGAGTACGCCGCGGCGAACCACGCGATCATCCACCGGCGCATCGCGAAGCATCTCGGCGCGCGGATCATCGCCGACGTCGAGAACCATCACAACTTCGCGTGGGCCGAGCGCCACGACGACCAAGACGTCATCGTCCACCGCAAGGGCGCGACGCCCGCCGGCGAGGGCGTGCTCGGCGTCATTCCGGGATCGATGGCGAGTCCGGCGTTCGTCGTGCGCGGGCGCGGCAGCGTGTCGGCGCTCGATTCCGCCTCGCACGGCGCCGGACGCGTCATGAGCCGCACCGAGGCGAAGCGATCGTTCACGTGGTCGGACGTGAAGAAGCACCTCGCCGCGCGGGGCGTCACGCTGCTCAGCGCCGGTCTCGACGAGGTGCCGATGGTGTACAAGGACATCCACACCGTCATGGCCGCCCAGACCGACCTCGTCGAGATCCTCGCGACCTTCGACCCCTGCATCGTGAAGATGGCGCCGCCCGGCGAGCGGGCCGAGGACTGAGCGGCGGCGCGAGGCGCCCGCCGGAGGAAGTCCGGATTCATCGCATTTTCCAAAATCCACCGGACGCCCGGCGCGGTCCAATGAAGTGCCATGACCGCCGTTCCCGCCCCCTCATCGCGCCTCGCCGACGCCGAATCCGACGAGGCGATCCTCGCGCGTTTCGTCGAAGGTGATCCGGACGCCCTCGGGATGCTGGCAGAACGATACGAGCGACGGCTCCTCGGTCTCGCCCGCGGCCTGCTCGGCGGATCGGACGAACGCGCCCGCGATGCCGTTCAGGACACCTGGCTGCGCGTGATCCGCGCCGGCGCCGCGTTCCGCGGCGACAGCGCCGTCGGCACATGGCTCTACCGCATCACCGTGAACCGCTGTCACACCTTGCGCACCGCGAAACGGCCCGCGACGCGCCCGGCCTCCGATGCCGACGCCGCCGTCGCACCGACGCGTGAGCCGGACCTGTCGATGAACCTCCGGCGCGCCGTCGATGCGCTTCCGGACGACCATCGCGATGCGGTGCTGCTGTGCAGTCATGCCGGCCTCACGCACGAGCAGGCCGCGGCCGTTCTGGAGATCCCGCTCGGCACCCTGAAGACCCGCCAGCGTGCCGCGCTGGTTGCGCTCCGCGCCCGACTTGCGGAGGAGACCCGCCCATGACCGACCACGACCCCCGCGAACTCGAACTCGAACGCGAACTCGCGACGCTCACCGAATGGAATGGTCCGACGCCCGACCTCTGGCGCGAGGCGTTGCACGAGGCCTCGTCCGGCGGATGGTGGCAGACCGTCATGACGTTCGGCGCCACGCGTCTGCGCCCGACGCACCTCCTCGCGGCATCGCTGCTCGTGATCGTGACGATCGGCATCGTCTACGGACTGGCGACGCCGGACGCGCCATCGCGCCCGGAGTACGCCGCCAGCATGGCGAAGGACGCCGCGTCCACGGCCGCGCCGGGCTTCGCATCGCCGCCGGCGCTCCGTCGCAGCGCGCTGATCGACGATTCGAGTGAATCCTCCCGATACGGGTTGGGTTCTGAAGCCGACCTCGACACGAACCTCCGGTCGAGCAACGGCGGCGGCGGCATGCGCATGCGGAGCCCGATGGCGTCCCCCGATTCGGGCACGAGCGGGACGGGATCTGGCGCGCTGCCCGGCGATCGTCGGGTCGTGCGGACGGTGACGGTCGAACTG
>JAGQOI010000375.1 GCA_020427625.1 Phycisphaerales bacterium
CACGCCCGCCGGTGCCGCGCTGCTCGTCCGGATGAACCACGAGGCGATGCGGATGATCGCCCACGTCGACCAGTTCCGCGCGCTCGCCCGCATCGGCGGCGAGGATGACCTCGTGCGGTCGTCCGTGGATCTGGGCAACCTGGTGAAGATGATCGTCGATGAACGGAAGGATGAACTTGCCGCCCGCGAAATCTCAGTTCGCATGCATATGTTGCCGACGATCGATGCATATGAACATCTTGTGATCGTCCTCTATCGCAACTTGCTCGACAATGGCATCATTCACAGTACCGGCGAGGACCGCATCATCGAGTTCACCGCCGAGTCCACCGCGGGCGGATGGATCCTCGGCGTCCGGAATTCAGGCTCGGTGATCCCCGAACCGGATCTTGAACGGATCTTCGAACCGTTCACGACGTTGCACCAGCGCGCCGATCGCGCCGGCTTCGGACTCGCCATCGCCCGCCGCATCGTCGAGCGCCACGCCGGTTGGATCCGCGCCGCCTCCGGACCCGATACCGTTCACGTTCGTTTCATGTTGAACGTGGAGAATGAAGCGCATGATGAGGACGACCAACCTCCCGACGACCGAAACGACCCAGCCCGTCGTCATGGTGGACGATAGTTACACCGACATCCTCCTCGCCCAGTTGTGCTACGAGGACGCCTGTCGAGAAAACCCGTTCGTCTCGATGAGCAGCGGCGCGCAACTGCTCGAATACCTCGACGCCGTCGAGGCCGGCACCGCCGTCATGCCCGCCATCGTCCTGCTCGACATCAACATGCCCGCCATGAACGGCTTCGACGTGCTCGAAGCCGTCCGACGACGTGAGGCCTTCGCCCGCGTCCCGCCCATCGTCATGTTCACCCACTCCGACGATCCCGGCGACGAACGACGTGCCGCCGAACTCGGCGCCCACGGCTATCGAACCAAACCCTTCACCGTCGCCGAATACGTCGAGTTCTTCGAAACCCTCAACTGAGGCGACCGCCCGCCGACGCTCACCGCAGCAGCGGCAACGACGTCTGACGCGCCGACAACCACTCGATCCCATCCGACGTCACCAGCACCATCTCCTCCAGACCCAGGTACCCGCGACCCGGAATGTCCACGCCCAACTCCAGCGTGAACACGTTGCCCGCCTCCACCGGATGCAGCGGCGTCCGACCGTACCGCTCCCACCGCGGGCCCAGCACCCCGCCGCCGTCGTGCGCCGCCCGACCCACGTGATGACCCGTCGCATGCTCGTACGCGGGATAGCCCGCCGAGACGACCACCGCCCGCGCCGCCGCATCGACCTCCCAGCCCGCGACGCCCGGACGTAGCACCGCCGCCGCCGCGTCGATCGCGCCCTGCACCGTCGCGAACGCCCGCCGCACGTCCGCCGGCGCCGCCGTCTCGTCCGGCTCCGGCACGTACCACACGCGCTGAAGATCCGAGCAGTACCCGTCGAGACGCACCCCGAAGTCGAGGTGGAACACGCCGCCCGCACGAACCGCCAGGTGCGGCGACGGCACGCCGTGCCCCACCATCGAGTCCGGACCCGTCGTCACGATCGGACATCCCGCCGGATCCCACGCCGTCGCCATCCCCCCCTGCGCCACCCGATCGTGCATGAAGGCGTGAATCGCCGCCTCCGTCCGACCCGGACGCGCAAACGACACCACCGCCTCGAAGATCGCATCCGTCGCGGCGATCGCCGCCCGAAGACGCCCGCACTCCGTCACGCTCTTCACGCCCCGAAGACGACGAATGACGTCCGCGGCCGACACGAGCCGCGACGCGTGCGGCGTCCCCTCCAGATGCTCGAGCAGCAGCAGATACATGCCGTGCGACAACCCGTCCGCCTTCACGTCGTCCACGGAATAGTTCACCGCGATCGACGCCGGCGCCAGTTCGTCCAGCGCCGCCCGCAGCGGCGTGCGAATCCCCTCCACGTACGCACGCACATCACGCCACACCCCCGACGACCGCACCGCCTCGTCCTCGTACTTGCCGACGATGGCGATCCGCTCGCCTCGCCGCGTGATGAGAAACGCGCTCTGCCACGTCACCGGATGGTCCGCGATGAGCGGAAGCACCGGGTCCCCCGACTCCGTCGTCTCCCGGACGAAGGTGAGCCAGACGTCGATCCCCAGTTCCGAGAGCAGGCGCGAAGCCTGATCGACCTTCTCTGCGACGATGTACTCCCCCAAAGGCTTTGGTAGGTAATTAGCTTCAATTTCTCTAAAAAGAGGAGCCAAAG
>JAGQOI010000376.1 GCA_020427625.1 Phycisphaerales bacterium
CAGCAGGTCCACGACTCGATCCGCGCCGCGGCGCAGCGCGCCGCCGACGTCCGCCGGCGACGTCGGCAGGTGTCCGAACCATCGCTTCGTCGACGCGTCGTGCCCGAACAGGCGGGCGATCGCGCGGTGCAACTCGGCGCGATGCGCTAGGTCCCAGCCCGCATCGGGATCGTCGATCGAGCCGCGCACGAGCGCGAACGCCTGGCGCCGAAGCATCGCCGGGCTCGATTCCGGCGCCGCCGACGCGCGCCCGAGCAACGCGCGCACGCGATCCGCCGACGTCGCGGTGAGGTGCTCGAGATCCGCCTCGATGACGCGGCCGTCCCGGATGCCCGCGGCCGTCGCCAGGGCACGCCACGCGTCGACCCGCGCCGCGACGTCGGTCGGCGCGAAGCGATCGCGCAGATGCTGGCCGCCCGACAGCAGCAGCCCGACGGGCGCCTCGCTGCGGGCGACCAGGCGCGAGAGCACGCGGGCGACGCCCCGGTCGGGCGTCGTCGTCAGGTCGGCGGCGACGACGAGAATCGACCACGACGCGCTGTCGGCGGCGACCTCGGCCTCGACGCGATGCTGGTCCGTCCGATCCTCGCAGGCGCCGAGATCACGCCAGCGGATCCCGTCGATCCGCGGCGGCCACCGCAGGGCGTCACGGTCGAGTTCGAGCGAGACGATCGCGCCCGGGCCGCGCTCGGGATGAACGTCGCGATCGTCGGGCCCGGGGACCGTCGCGGTCTCGCCCGGTCCGGCGGGATCGATCACGCCGAGGTTGGTCTCGTCGGCGAGCAGCGCGGCCCGATGGCGCAGGAAGCACGGGCGGCTCTCGTCGAGCCGATACGCCCGTGACGCGGCTCGTCGTCGGACGAGGCTCAGGCCGAGCAGCGCGAGGCGCGGGACGAGGCCGTAGACGACGACCGCACCGATGAGGAACTGCGACCAGTCGCGGGCGATCTCGCCGTCGGGCTCGACGGTGGTCGGCCACTCGCTCGCGGCGATCGCGGTCGCATCCGGCGCATCGAAGCCGATCGCGCGAGGCACGGTCGCGAGGGTTCGGACGAGCGTCGAGTACGTCGACGACGACAGGATGGTCGTCTCCCATGTGAAGGTCTTGCGGGCGGTACTCAGCGTGACGACGAGCGCCGCGACCGCGCCGAGGTTGAACGCGATCCAGAGGCCGTGACTCACGGCGCTGAACGTCCAGCGTCCGATCGCACCGGTCGCCATGACGCGGGCGGATGCGTCGGCGGCGGCGATCGCCTCCGTGCGGCGTTCGAGACGTGCGGCGAGCCGGCGCCCGAGTCGGAGCACGAAGCCGCCGAGCGACCACGTCGAGCGCCGGCCGCGAAGGGCCAGCATCGCGACGAACCACACGCCGAGGATGACCGTCTGCAGGCCGAGCAGCGCCAGGAGCGCGTGCACGATGTTCGTCGAGCCGTCGCGCGACTCGGTGAGGGAGGCGACGGTCGCGGCGACGCCCGCGCCGAGGGCCGCGAGCATGCCGAGTCCGACGACGACCGACATCGTCCCGCCGGCGTGATGGAGCGCGTCGCGGAGGCCGTCGGCGTGTCGATGGGCGAGGGCGCGGGCGATCAGCCGGTCTTCGAGCGAGCCGCCACGGGCGCGTCCGGCGCGAGCGGCATCGTCGTCGACCGCGGCGTCGGGCTGCAGCGACTCCAGCACGCCGAGCGATTCGGCGACGAGGCGGGCGTCGAAGGCGGCGTGACCGGCATCACCCATGTCGTCATTGTGCCACCATACGGCACGATGGTGTCGGGTCCCGGCCACACGGAATGGATTGGAAAGGCGGAGCGGCGACGGGCGCGAGGCGTGGGGCGTCAGCGGGGCTCGGGCGACTCGACGGTCGCGGACGACGCACTGAACGTCTTCTCACCGCCGCTGCTCTCGAGATGGGCGGCCGACTTCGGGGCGAGGCGTTCGTTCGAGGACTCGGTCTCGATCTCGTCCTCGATGCCCTTGATCCCCTTCTTGAACTCGACGATGCCGCGGCCCAGACTCCGGCCCACCTCGGGCAGGCGGCGGCCGAAGATGAGCAGGCCGAGCACGAGCAGGACGATCCATTCCGGACCGCCCGGCCAGCCGAAACCGAGGGTGAACGTGTCCGTGGCAAGGATGCCGGTCGTGAGGTCGAACATGACACTGCGTCCCTTCAGCCCGCGCCGTTCGTGGGCGGTCGCGGCGGATTGCGACAATACGATCCTGTATTGTAGCCCGTGGATCACCCGTGTGATCCTCGCCGCCCCGAGTTTCTTGTGACGGACGGGTCACGGATTTCGAGCCGCGGCGCTCTGGCGGGCGGACGACGGCTGCGGTACCGTCCGTGTTATGAGACATGGATGGATTCTGATGCTCATGGCCGCCGCGTTCGCCCTCCTGCCGGTCGGCTGCAAGCAGAAACAGGACGAGCCGATGCTCGGCGTCGGCACCCCGGACTACGGTCGCCCGCTCGGGCCCGGCGAGAGCGCCCTGCGCCTCATCACCGATCCGGCCCGCATGCCCGACCTCGTCGCCGCCCGGCGCGACGCGGACTTCGTGACGACGCAGGCGATCGATCGTAGCCTGACGTGGTTCGCGGCACCGTCGAGCCGCCAGTTCTACCCGTTCGAGGACATCACCCACGAGCGGGCCCGGCAGAGCCTCGTCGCCTTCCGCGAGCTGCTCGAGACCGAACCCGATCCACAGGCCTTCGAGAGCGCCGTCCGGGAACGATTCGATATCTACGAATCGGTCGGCTACGACAATCGCGGGACGGTCCTGTTCACGGGCTACTACTCGCCGGTGTTCGCGGCCAGCCGCGTGCCGACGGCACGGTTCACGGCGCCCCTGTACATGCGCCCCGACGATCTCGTGACCGATCCCGTGACCGGGGAGCCGAAGGGCCGGCTCGGCGCGAACGGCACGATCGGGCCCTATCCGACCCGGCGGGAGATCGAATCCTCGCGGATGTTCCTCGGACGCGAACTGGTGTGGCTCGAGACGCCGCTGGACGCGTACATCGTGCAGGTGAACGGATCCGCCAAGCTCCGCATGCCCGACGGGTCGACCCTGTTCGTCGGATACGCGGGCAAGACCGACCAACCCTACACCGGCCTCGGCTCCACGCTGGTGGAGCGTGGCTACATCGACCGCGGGAGCATCAGCCTTCGCGCGATCCAGGACCTCTACCGCCAGGATCCGAAGCTCGTCGAGGATCTCATCCTCGTGAACGACAACTTCGTGTTCTTCACGACCTACCCCGGCGACCGGTGGCCGGCGGGATCGCTCGGCGTGAAGGTCAGCGACGAGACGACGCTGGCGACGGACAAGAAGATCTACCCGCGCGGCGGCGTCGTCATGGTCGAGACCCGTTCCGTGACCTTCTCCAGCGGGCAGCGCGACTTCAAGCGCCTCATGCTCGATCAGGACACCGGCGGCGCCATCCGCGCGCCCGGGCGCGCCGACATCTTCATGGGCGTGGGACCGAGCGCGGAGATCCTCGCCGGCGGACAGTACGCCGAAGGTCGCCTGTTCTACTTCTTCCTGAAGCAGCGGTACCTCGACGAGAGCCCGACGAACGCCGGCGACGTTCGGCGCTGACGAACGGCTGCGCCGACGATCACGCGCGCGGACGCCACTGGAACCGGGCGAGCGAGAGTCGACCCGCGGCGTCGAACTCGACGCCCTCGGCTTCGAGCCGCCGCCGTTGTTCGAATTCCGCGCCCGAGACCGCCCGCAGGCTGATGCGCCCCTGCGCATTCACGACGCGATGCCAGGGCACGCGTTCGTGCTCCAGCGCGTTGAGCGCATACCCGACCTGACGCGCGTGACCGGGCAGGTCGGCGAGCAACGCGATCTGCCCGTAGGTCGCGACGCGCCCGCGCGGGATGCGGCGGACGGCGGCGTAGATCCGCGCGTAATCACCGGGCGGCATGCGTCACGGCTCCCGCAGCACGCGGTCGGCGTTCGGCCAGCGACGCGGGCGGTCCAGGCCCGGCGTGACGAGGACCTCCCGGGCGAACGTCGCCTCGTCCGCCGCGATCCATGCCTCCCCGACCCCCATGCCGATGATCCAGGCGAAGAGGAGGATGACGGCGAACCGTCGCGCCGTGCGGCCGGAGTACGCGTACGGCTCGGGCTCGACGAGCGCCTCGCCGCACTCCGCGCAGCGCTCGCGCGTCGCGTGATCGTCGAATCGATACCCGCAACTCGCGCAGCGCCCGGCCGCCCACCACCGACGGCCGCGGAACTGGCGGGCGTAGATGTCGGGCAGGTCCGGGATCGTGATGGCCCAGGCGAACGGGATGAGCATGACGAGCGAGAACAGCGAGGCGACGGCGATCCGGCCGGCGGACGGGCCGACACCGTCATCGATCGTTCGGGCCAGACAGTACATGTAGAACACGTGAGCCGCGAGCGCGAGCGTGATGAGCGCACGAAAGAGGAAGGCGAAGGACAGCATGGGTCAGAATCCGTACTCCCCCCATCGCGTATCGACGCGCCGGATGATCGCATCGTCCATCGCGAGGATCGGCGGAAAGTCGCGCACCGGCTGACCGTGCCGCTCGTCGCCCGGCACCTTGGGCGTCGCGTCGACACCGAGACGGCCGCCCGCACGCAGGACGTCGCGCCCGGGGTCCGCGTTCGCACACGCATGAAACAGCACGACGGCGACGTCCGTCACATCGACCGAGGCGTCGACGGCGATCGTGACATCGCCGATCCCCGGTGCCGCGTCCGCCCACACGCGCTCGATCGCCGCGCGACCGGCGCCGGGCGCGACCTTGTCGACCCCGATCGCGACGAAGCGTCCGGACCCCGCGGCAGGCACGTCGAGCGCGCGAATGTTCGCCGCGCCCACGAGGTGGTGCAGCGGCTCGGCCGCGACCGCGTCCGGGCGCAGGCGTTCGCCGCCCGTCACCGGCACGCCGTTGACCTCTTCGCCGGGAATGGCCCGCGTCGCGTCGAAGCCGATCTTGTGTCCGGCGCCGAGTCGCGGCGCGGCATGGTCGAGGATGTCCAGCGGCCCGTTGACGATCTCCACATCTCGTCCGAAGTGACACCGCTCGGCGATCGCCCGCAGCACGGCGTCTTCATCGTGGACGTCGACATCCTCGTCGACGACGACGATCACCTTCGTCCACGCCATCTGTCCGGCGCCCCAGATCGAGTGCATGACCCGGCGCGCCTGGAGCGGGTAGGCCTTGCGGATGCGGACGAAGGCGCAGTTGTGAAAGCACCCGAACTGCGGCAGGTGGTAGTCGTCGATGTCGTGAATGAGCGTCCGGAGCAGCGGCAGGAACAGACGCTCGGTCGCCTTGCCGAGATAGTAGTCCTCCTGCGGCGGAAGCCCGACGACCGTCGTCGGATACACCGCGTCGCGCCGATGCGTCATCGCCGTCACCTCGACGATCGGGTAGCGGTCCGGCAGCGAATAGAAGCCGGTGTGATCCCCGAAGGGTCCCTCGAACACCGCGCCGGGACCGAGCGGCGCGCCCGTGCGCGGGTCGTAGCCGATCAGCCCGCACTCGGTGCTCACGTAGCCCTCGATGACGATCTCGCAGTTCGCCGGCACCCACAGCGGGACGGTCTTCGCCCGCACCATCGGAATGCCTCGCCCGTTCAGGAACCCGGCCATGAGCAGTTCGCTGATCCCGGGCGGCAGCGGCGCGGTGGCGGCATAGGGCAACACGGCCTCGCCGCCGAGACAGATGGCGATCGGCATCGGCTCGCCGAGACGTTTCCACGACCGCCAGTGCGCGGCACCGTCGTGGTGCATGTGCCAGTGCATCGCCAGGTGCGTCGCGTCGATGAGCTGCGCGCGATACATGCCGATGTTGTGGCTCGACGGCTTGCGGGCATCGCGATCGTCGGCGTGAATCGTGTGCATGCCCGCGAGCGTGATGTACCGACCGCCGCCGCCCGCGGTTCCGGACGCCGCGGCATCGAGGGGAGAGCCCACCGCGGTCGGGTCGCCGTCAAGCGGCCAGCACCTGATGATCGGCAGTCGGGTGAGGTCGATCTCGTTCCGGGCGGCGAAGCGCACGACCTCCTGGCATGGTCCGGATCGTCGTCGTCGGGGCGGGATGCGCAGAAGGGGCAGGAACTCACGGGCCTTGGCGACGGCGGCGCGGAGCGAGCGTGGCGGCTCGGGCTTGACGAGGGACGCGATCCGGGCGGCGACGGCCTCGAAGCCGCCACGGGATTCGCAGCCGAGCGCGATCTCCATGCGCCGGTAGGACCCGAAGACGTTGATCGCGAGAGGGAAGTCGCAGTCGCGGACGTGTTCGAAGAGCAGCGCGTGCCCGCCGCGCGTCGCGTGCCGGGGATCGAAGCCCGACGCCGTCGCGCTGGCGTGCGGGGCCGGCCGCGCGTTGTGGCGCTGGACGATCTCGGTGATCTCCAGGTTCGGCGAGACGGGAACGGTGACGCGGTGCAGTTCACCGTCCTCGTCGAGTCGCCGGAGCAACGCGCCGAGCGAACCTCGACCATCCGTGGAGCCGGGCATGGGGTGTCGTGAACCTTCGAAGAAAGTGGCGATACAATCGGTCGCGGTTTCCGAAGACGTATTGTAGGGTGATCCCTACCGCACCACGCGCCCGCGAACAGACATGCCCGAAGCCGTCATCGACATTCACGACGTTCACAAGACGTACCGGCGCCGCATCAAGGCCCTGCGAGGCGTGTCCGTGCGTGTCGAGCGCGGGCAGATCGTGGGTCTGCTCGGTCCGAACGGCGCCGGCAAGAGCACGCTCGTGAAGATCCTCATGACGGTCGTCCGTCCGAGCCGGGCCTCGGGCACGGTGCTCGGCCATGCGGTCGGGCACAAGCCGACGCTGCGACGGGTCGGCTATCTCCCCGAGCACCATCGGTTTCCGCCGTACCTGACGGGCGGGCAGGTCCTCGATTTCTATGCCGCGCTGGCGGGCGTCGACCGGTCGACCCGTCGTGTTCGGGCGGCCGAGCTGCTCGAGATCGTGGGCATGACGGAGTGGAAGGACACGTGCATCAGCGAGTACTCGAAGGGCATGATGCAGCGGGTCGGGCTCGCGCAGTCGCTCGTGAACGATCCGGACCTCGTGCTGCTCGACGAGCCGACGGACGGCGTCGATCCGATCGGGCGTCGGGACATCCGCGACGTGCTGAACCGGATGCGCGAGGACGGCAAGACGGTCCTGCTCAACAGTCACCTGCTCAGCGAACTCGAACTCGTGGGCTGCGATCACGTGCTCATCATGCACCAGGGTCAGATCCGCGTGGAAGGGTCGATCGATGAACTCACCCACGACTCGCGCCGCTACGAACTCGTGATCGTCGGCGACGTGCCGGACTGGGCGAACGCGCAGCCGGAGATCGACGTGCGACCGACCGCGATGAACGAGCCGGGCATGTCGATGCTCGTCGTGTCGGGCACGGAAGCGTCGTCGATCCAGCCGCTCATCGACCGGCTCCGGGCGGACGCCCGGACGATCGTCCGGGTGCAGGCGCGTCGCGACTCGCTGGAGGAGTTGTTCATGCGTTCGGTGATCAACCGGGAGACCGGGCAGGTGGACGCGCCGGGCGCCTACACGGGCAACGGAGGCGGCGCATGAGGGTGTTCGGCGCCATGCTCGTGGATGCCTACCGCGAGCTCAACTCGAAGAAGCTGTTCTGGGTGATCCTCGCGATCAGCGGCGTCGTGGTGCTCGGCTACGGGTCGATCGGATTCGATGCCGCGGGCGTCTCGATCGGCTTCGGCATCTGGCACGTCGAGAGCGAGTTCCTGTATGACGGCAGCGTGCTGTCGACGATCTTCTACCGCAGCATCTTCGCGTCGTTCATCGTCGCGATCTGGCTCACGTGGATCGCGACGATCCTGGCGCTGATCTCGACGACGACGGTGTTCCCCGACTTCATCGCGGGCGGCGCCATCGATCTCGTCCTCGCCAAGCCCATCGGACGATTGCGGCTGTTCGTCTACAAGTACCTCGTGAGCCTTCTGTTCGTCGTGCTCCAGGTGACGTTGTTCTGCATCGGCATCTTCCTGTGCATGGGCCTGCGGGTCGGGGACTGGGATCCGCTCGTCTTCGCGGCCATCCCGCTCGTCATCGTGTTCTTCAGCTACCTCTTCAGCGTGAGCGTCCTCGTCGGCGTGTGGACGCGGTCGGCGATCACCGCCCTGCTCCTGACCATCCTCTTCTGGTTCGGCCTCTACAGCATGAACCAGACCGAGGCCATCCTGCTCACCGTCAAGACCCAGTTCCAACTCGAGACCGAGCACGCGGCCGAGCGCCTCGCCGCCCTCGAGGCGAATGCCGGCGATGAACCCGACGAGACCACGACGTCGCGCATCGCCGAGCTGCGCACGGAGCAGCAGGAGGCCGAGGACCTCGTCGCCAGACTCGACACCTGGTACCGGCTGACCGCCGGCATCAAGGCCGTGCTGCCGAAGACCGGCGAGACCATCGGGCTGCTCGATCGCTGGCTCTCCCGCGACAGCGACATCAACATCATGGACATCTTCACCGGCAACGTGCAGGCCGACGGCAACGGGCAGTTCTCGCTCGGCGGGCGACCGGACCGCGATCGCGAAGCCCAGCGCCGCGTGCAGGCCGTCTACGCCGGCCGCAGCGAGACCTACGTCATCGGCACGTCGCTCGCCTTCGAGTTCGTCATGCTCGGACTCGCGGCCTGGATCTTCTGCCGCCGCGACTACTGAACACCGAGCCGGGCGGGACGCCCGGGGGCATCAGGCGCGATCGAGCGCGGCTCCGCGATCCCGCGCCGCCCGGACGCCCTTCATCACGATCTGCGGCAGTTCGCCGTCGAGCATCGTCTCGATCGCCGCCTCCGTCGTGCCGCCGCGGCTCGTCACCGCCTGGCGCAGGATCGACGGGTCGCCGTCGGACTCGACGAGCAGGCGCCCGGCGCCGAGGATCGTCTGCTGCACGAGCAGCCGCGCGACGGCCGGGTCGAGCCCGAGTTCCTCGCCCGCCTGCGTCATCGCCTCCGCGAGCAGGAAGACGTAGGCCGGGCCGGATCCGCTCACCGCGGTCACCGCGTGCATCATGGACTCGTCGACGACGACCGTGCGTCCGATCGCGCCGAGGATCGATGCCGCGAACGCTTCGTCGCCCGGCGACGCGCCCGCGCCGAGCGCGATCGCCGACATGCCGGCGCCGACCTGGCACGGCGTGTTCGGCATCACGCGGACGACCCGCGCCTCGTCCCCCAACGCGCGCCGGATCGAGAGGCTCGACAGCCCGGCCATGATCGAGATGACGACCCGCGACGACGGAAGCGGGCGGAGCGCGGCGGCGACATCGGCAAAGTACTGCGGCTTCACCGCGAGGATGCACTGCGTCGCGCCGACGACCTCGGCGGGATCCGCCGACACGCGACAGCCGAGGGCCGCGGCTTCGTCCCGTCGTCGCCCATCGACATCGACGGCGATCACCTCGTCCGGCGTGAGCAGTCCCGCCTCGATGGCGCCGCGGAGGATCGCCTGTCCCATGTTGCCGACGCCGATCATGCCGAGGCGCGCTTCCATCCGAATTCCTCCCGTGTTCCCGCCGGGCCGGGACGCTTCGGAGGGTACTGCGACGGGCCCGGGCGTCAAACGCTGTCCCTCCGCGGCGGTCTGGGGTAGACTTTCGGGCGATCGGCGCTCCTCCGCCGACCTCCCGCATCGACGCACCCCATGGCCAAGACCAGCGAATACACGGGTTCGTACACGCTTCCCTTCGAGCAGCCGGTGACGGAACTCGAGCGGCAGATCGACGCGCTCCAACAGCGCGGGGACGCCGACCGGTATGCCGATGAGCTGGCCGGTCTGCGGGCGTCGCGCAACGGGCTGCTCGCGAAGATCTACGCCGAGCTCGATGCGTGGGACGTCGTGCGGGTCGCGCGTCATCCCGCCCGCCCGCAGACGGCGGATTACATCCGGCTCGTCTGTCGCGACTTCTGCGAGTTGCACGGCGACCGGCGCTTCGGCGACGATCCGGCGATCATCACCGGCTTCGCGCGCATCGGCCGCACCTTCAAGGTGCTCGTGGTCGGGCATCAGAAGGGACGCACGACGCAGGAGAAGATCGCCTGTCACTTCGGCTGCGCACATCCCGAGGGGTACCGCAAGGCGCTGCTCAAGATGAAGCTCGCCGAGAAGTTCGGGCTGCCGATCGTGACCTTCATCGACACGCCGGGCGCGTATCCGGGCATCAAGGCCGAGGAGCGCGGGCAGGCCGAGGCGATCGCGACGAACCTCTTCGAGATGAGCCGCCTCCGGACGCCGGTCATCTCGATCGTGATCGGCGAGGGCGGGTCCGGCGGCGCGCTCGGCATCGGCGTCGGCGATCGGGTCGCGATGCTCCAGTACTCGTGGTACTCCGTGATCAGTCCGGAAGGATGCGCGGCGATCCTGTGGAAGAACGCGAACGAACAGACGAACACCGCCGCGGCCAGGGCGCTCGCGCTCACGGCCGACGCCAACCTGCGCAACGGATTGATCGATCACGTCATCGAGGAGCCGCTCGGCGGCGCGCATCGTGATCCCGCGATGATGGCCCAGCGGGTCGAGGACTGGATCGTCGAGACCGTGCGCGATCTGAAGCGGTTCAAGCCGGCGACGCTCGTCCAGCGACGCTTCGAGAAGTACCGATCCATGGGCGCTACCGCGACCGCCGCCGGCGAGGCTCCCTGACGGCCGCGCCCGGCTGCGGTTGACCGATTCACGCCCCCCACCTACCATCCGTCGCTCTTCCTCACCCGTACCGCTTCCTGACCGATCGGGTGCGCAGGCTCTGCCTGCCCCGTTTTGGCCGGTCTGATCGACCATCCTGCACGTACGCTCACGGAACCTGAAGGCGATGGCCAAGACTCAACGGAAGTCCTCCACTTCGAAGAAGAAGGCCGCCGGATCGAAGAAAAAGGCCGGCACTTCAAAGAAGACGTCGGCGTCGACGGCGCCTCGAAAGAAGACCGCCGCCGCGGCGTCGAAGAAGGCATCCTCTGCCGCACGATCGGCCAGGAAGGCCTCGGTATCGAAGAAGAAGACCGGGACTTCTCGCAAGGTGGCGAAGAAGAAGACGCAGTCGCGAAAGACGGCGGCGGCAAGCACAGGCCGCTCGAAGAAGACGAAGAAGAAGACCGCGACCGCGGCTGCCGCCCGGGGTCGGGCCGGCACGAAGAAGAAGACGTCCGCCGCCGGAACCGGCACCGCGAAGACCGTCTCGAAGAAGAAGACCACCGCCAAGAAGACCGCGACCGCGAAGAAGACCGCCGCCGCCAGGAAGAAGACCGCCGCGAAGAAGAAGACGGCGAAGAAGGCCGCCGCGAAGAAGACCACTGCGAAGAAGGTCGCCGCGAAGAAGGTCATCGCCCCGAAGACGACGAAGAAGAAGGCGGGCGGCACGGGGCGCAAGCAGGCCGCGTCGACCGGAACGGAGAACGGACGCGTCGCGAAGTCGCGGCGCAAGCGAGGCACGACGACGTCACGAAGCCGACTCGCCGGGCGTACGGTCGCGGCCGTCGCGGCGACCGTCGC
>JAGQOI010000007.1 GCA_020427625.1 Phycisphaerales bacterium
CGTCGAAGACGATGTACCCGTCGGCGATGACGTCGCCGCTCACGGGATGAATCGTGCCGCGATGGAGCACGATCGCGGTCGACTGCGGCGGCGCGGGGATCTGGCGCGACTGCCCGAGGGCGGCGACGGCGAGCGCGAGCGTCGACGCGAGCGCGACGAGCGCGACCATCCGACGCGGGCGATGATGATGAGTCGTGGTGACGGTGGTCATTCTCGTTCTCCCGTTCGGGCGCGCTGGAAGGCGAGCCACCAGTCGTTGCATCCGCACTCGCCGGGATGGGTGGCGGTCGGGTCGTGTCCGCTGCGGAGTTGCTGATCGACCCACGCCTGGTACGCGGCGACGGCTTCGGCGTCGTCGCGATCGAGTTCGCGGTCGACGTCGGCGGGTCGTCCGCCGCCACGCCCGCGCTCGCCGCCCGCGCCGCCGCCGCCGGCGGCAAGAACCTTCTGGATGAGTCGTTGTCGCTCGGTCTGGACGTGGGTGCGCATGGCGAGGTCGGCGTCGCGATCGAAGGCGCGGGCGCCGTCGACCCAGGTCTGTTCGCAGATGGTGTAGGTGCTCAGCGGGTCGCCGGACCAGATGGCGAAGTCGCCGTCCTTGCCGACTTCGAGCGAGCCGATGCGATGGTCGACGCGGAGCTGGCGGGCGGGATTGATCGTCACGAACTTCAGGGCTTCGGACGGCTCGACGCCGCCGTAGCGGACGGCCTTCGCGGCCTCCGTGTTCATCCGTCGCGCGAGCTCGTCGGAGTCGGAGTTGAACGACACGACCGCGCCGACGTCGTGCAGGATCGCGCCGTTGAACGGAATCGCGTCCATGACCTCGACCTTGTACGCCCACCAGTCGCTGAAGCTCGACGCGCCCGCGCCGTGCGCGGCGATCGCGTCCGCGACCTTGTATCCCTCCAGCACGTGCTGGAAGGTGCCGATCGTGAACCCGAAGTCCTCGGCGAGCCGGATGAGCATGAGGATCTCGTCCTGTCGGTAACTGTGACAGTGCACGAGACGCTCGCCGTCGAGGATCTCGACGAGCGCGTCGAGTTCGAGGTCCGGGCGCGGCGGATAGGCGCAACGACGCTCGGACTCGGACGCCGAACTCCAGCGTTGGAGCGCGGCTTCGTACTCGCGAGCCGCGGTGAACGCGTCGCGCATCATCGTCTCGACGCCCATGCGCGTGTTCGGGTAGCGTCCCTCGGAGCGGGTGACGTTCTCGCCGAGCGCGAACTTGATGCCGCCGATGGCGTCGGGGATGCGGAAGTCGTCGACCGTGCCGCCCCACCTGATCTTGACGACGGAGTTCTGTCCGCCGATGGGGTTCGCCGAGCCGTGCAACTGGTTCACCGCGGTGAGGCCGCCCGCGAGTTGACGGTACCAGTCGATGTCGTCGGGATTCACGACGTCGCCGATGCGGACCTCGGCCGTGATCGTCTGCCCGAACTCGTTGACGCCGCTGCTGATGCCCGTGTGACTGTGACAGTCGATGAGGCCCGGCGTGACGTGCTTGCCGGCGCCGTCGACGACGAGCGCTCCGGCCGGGGCGCTGAAGCCCGCGGCCGGGCCGACGAACGCGATGCGCCCGTTCTCGACGAGCAGCGCGCCGTGCTCGATGATGCCCTGCGGTCCCGACGTCCAGATCGTCGCGCCGATGACCGCGACCGTCTGCGGCGCGGGCGGCGCGTCGAGGCCGAAGGCGCCGAGCGGCGTCGGGTAGGTATCGGGCGGCATGACGAACGGCGCCTCGGCGCGCTCGCCGCCGTCGGCGCTCGGCGGATCGCCGCCTTCGCGCCGGGCGTTGAGGTCGATCGCGCCGCCGGGCGTCGTGACCGTGCCCCGCATCGCGTTGCCGGCGAGCGTCGCCTCGATCGTGGCCGGGGATCCGTCGGGACCGACGAGGTTCAGCGTGACCGCGTTCGAATCGGCATCGCGCCGGCCGCTGTCGATCGGCGTCGTGAGTTGCAGCATCTCGACCTCGACG
This sequence comes from Phycisphaerales bacterium, assembly GCA_020427625.1. Lineage (GTDB taxonomy): Bacteria > Planctomycetota > Phycisphaerae > Phycisphaerales > SM1A02 > JAGQOI01. The sequence continues at coordinate 1,976 of JAGQOI010000007.1, forward strand.
GTGCCGCCGATCGTGTGGTCCGGCGCCTCGTCGAGCGTGAGGACGACCTCGAAGGGGGGCATGTCGTCGGTCGCGACGATCGCCCGCCAGACGCCGGTGGTCGTCGGATCGACGGAGACGTCGTCGTCGTCGTCGTCCGCTTCGGCGTGACGTCCGTTCGGCTCGCCGTCGTCGCCGGGTTCGCCGTTCGCGTCGCCGGCGTCGTCGCCGCGGCGTCCATCGCCCCTGCCCTTGGGCGTCTTCGCCGCGAGGTCGAGGGTGTCGTCGCGGGTGATGCTGAACGTGAAGCGTGATCCGTCGGGCATCGCGCCGCCGCCGGTGATGACGTCGCCGGTGATGACGCCGGAGAACTGCGCGAGTCCGTCGGCCTGGAGCAGGTCGCCGCCGACGGTGAACGACACGCGTTCGGCCTGCACGACGGTCTTCTTCGCCGTGACGGGCTTGCCTTCGGCGGGATGGAGGACGACGGAGGTCTTCTTCGTGTCGACGCGTACGGGCAGCGTGAGACCGGTGCTCGTGACGAGCAGGCCGTCGTGGATGTACTCGTGGGTCGGGCGGGCCTCGATCTCGTGTCGGCGGCCGTTCACCCAGACGTCGCGGATGGTCGCCTTCGCGTCGAAGATCGAGCCCTCGACGACGACGAGGTTCGCGGCCTTGCCCGGCGCGATCGTGCCGAGCACCGCGTCGAGACCGAGCATCGCCGCCGGCGTCGTCGTGATCGACGCGAGCGCGTCGGCCTCGCTCAGACCGTGCTTCACCGCGGCGCGCAGGTTCGGCAGGAAGTCTGCGCGGCTGCGCAGTCGGTGCGTCGTCGTGGCGACGGTCGCGCCGGCGTCGATGAGCCGCCGCGGATTCGTCGGCGACTGCTCCCAGCTCATGAGCGTCTCGAGTGTCGTGCGATCGGCATCGGCCAGCGTCGAGATCGACGGCGCCTTCGGGAAGTCCAGCGGGATGATGAGCGGCCAACCGGTCGCGACGACCTCGTTCAGACGCCGGTACTCCTGCCCGCTGCCGAGCATGATCGCGTTCACCTCGTACTCGTCGACGACCCGGTGGGCGCGGAGCAGATCGAGATCGCTGCGGACGTCGAACAGCAGCGGCATCTCGCCCCGGACCACCGGCGCCAGCGCGATGAGCGCATCGGCACGAGACGGAGGCTCGAGGCCGACGGGGTTCGACGCGTGAATCGCGCGGCACGCAGTGTCCCAGCGCGCATCCGCCAGCGTCTGACGCATGAGCGCAATCGCACCCATGAGCGAGCCGGGATACGACGAGGCGTCGCTCGCGCCGCCTCCGCCGCCGCGACGGCCGCCGCCGAAGTCGAACGCCGCGGCCATCGCGGGATGATCGGCATAGGCGACGACGTGTTCGGTCTCCTCGGCGAGGGCGACGACGGAGCCGGTGCCGCGCAGCAGGCCGCGGCTCGGATAGACGGCGGCGACGGCGAACCCGAGTTTCCGGAGTTCTTCGCGGGTGCGGGCGTCGGGGGAGTCGGTCGCGGCGATGTGCAGTTGAGGCGTGACGCGGGAGTGCCAGTGTCCGCCGGGCCCGGGGTCGAAGGCGCCGGGATCGACGAGCAGGGCGGGTTCGATGAAGCCGGCGTAGACGGTGTCGCCGCGTCCGGGTCGGACCCAGGCGTCCTTCGGCGGGACGACATCGGCGCCGACGGCCTCGATGATGCCGTCGCGGATGACGATCGTCGCGTGTTCGATCGATTCGCCGGGCGCGATGATCGCGGTGACGTCGGTGATGGCATGCGCGCGGAGTTCGACGGGACGCATGCCGTTCACGGGACCGACCTGGGCGTGCGCCGCCGAGGCGGTGATGGTCGCGGCGACGGCGAGCGGTCCGAGCGTGGATCGGAGGCGACGAGGCATGATCATGGGACGGTCTCCACGAGGGGACGAAACTCGAGCGGGCGACGGCGGCGATTCTACCGGCGGCGGTCGTCGGAACGGGCTTCCGGCCGATACGGAAGAACCGGGCCGGTGAACGCCGGGAGGTCGCCGCGGATGTGGGGGCACGCCGCTGCGTCGGGCGAATCACGCGGCCCGGTTCGTGCACCGGTCGCCGGCATTCCGGCCATGGCCTGTTCGGACGAACGGATCGGGTCGGAACGCGGGCCTGCTCAACATCGGGGACCGGAGGGCGCCGCCGGGGCGTCGGCAGGCGCAGATCCACCCCTCTGATCATGTGATATCACCATGCCGCCCGGCGGTTTCACGGCAAATACCCGTCGTTGGATTTCAGAAACGATTGAAAATTGGATATCATGTCGTGACCATTCGGCGTCCGGGTGGCCGGCGCCGCCGGCGCGTCGTGGTCCGGGCGACCGGTTGTGGTCCGCGACGAGACCTTTTCCATGTCCGATTCCAATTCCACCGGACCCGCACGTCCCACGGGACCCACCGGACCCGCGAGCCCCGCGACGCTGGCCGCTCCCGTGGCATCCGCCGACGCGGCGGTGCGCGATGCGCAGGATCGATTCATCGCGGCCTGGGCCCAGATGGGATCGGCCTGGGGGATCCCCCGCACGATGGCCGAGGTGCATGCGCTTCTCTACATCCACGGTGAGGCGATGAACACCGACGACGTCATGGCCCGCCTCGCGGTCAGCCGCGGAAACGTGTCGATGACGCTCCGGGCGCTCGTCGACTGGGGAATCGTGTTCCGCGTGCATCATCGCGGCGATCGCAAGGACTACTTCGTCGCCGAGCAGGACGTCTGGAAACTGTTCCGCACGATCATCCGCGAGCGCAAGAAGCGGGAGTTCGATCCGCTGCTCGACGCGCTGCGAGACTGTCGCGACCTCGGCGGCGCGGCACGGGCCCCGGCCGGGCGCGAGCACACCGCCCGCGTCGACGAACTCCTCGACTTCATCGAGATGGTCGACCGCATCAGCGAACGATTCATCAGCCCGACGGGCATCGGCCTCCAGGTCGCGGCCCGGCTCCTGGGGAAGGTGTCATGAGCGGGCGCCGATCCGGTTCCATGGCGCTTCGACCGACCACCACCGCCGCCGGTTGTTCCGGGCGCGGCCCGCAGACGGTCGTCATCCGCTGGCCCTGCACGGTGCCGTCGGATGAGGGTCCGCGCAGTGCCGCGGTGGTCGTGACGCTCGTCATCGGCGCCGATCATCACGGTGAGATCGAGTCGCGGATCGAGGGCGCCGAGCACCGCGTGCTCGATCGCTGCGTCGTCCGACTCGATCTCGCCCGCGAGGACGGGCTGACCCACATCGATGCGTACGACGTCGAGGATTCGACGTGCGTGCTGCGGGTGTCGTGGAACGATGACGGTCGCGTGCTGTACGCCCGGACGGCGGCCCTCGCGCAGGCCGGACTCGCCGGCGGCACCTATGCCGCGCCGAAGCGCGCGGAGGGCGAAGCCGCGCCGACCGTGTCAGTGGCGTAGTCCCGGCGGTCGGTTCAGTCGCGCTCGGGCCCGATCTGGTCGAGCGTCGCCATCGCGTGTCGGAAGTGGGGGATGAAGATCGTGCCGCCGATGACGAGCGCGACGTTCAGCGCATCGACGATCTCCGCCCGCGTCCAGCCGTGTTGCACGCACTGTTCGAGGTGATAGTCGATGCAGTCGTTGCAGCGCAGCGCGGCGGAGGCGACGAGGCCGAGCAGTTCCTTCGTGCGCCCGGGCAGCGCGCCGTCCTCGTAGGTCGCGCTGTCGAGCCGCATGAATCGCTTGAGGCCGAGGTGCTCGGTCGCGAGCAGGCGCTCGTTGCCGATCCGACGGGCCTCGCGGAACGCATCGATGGGTC